>USNZ01000071.1 GCA_900556255.1 uncultured Oscillospiraceae bacterium | reverse complement strand
TTCCCGTTGTTCTTTGGGCCAATGCCATCCCCATGATCGGGATGCTGATGATCCCTAAGACCTGCGCCTATGTGTGGACCGTTCTCATCGGCTATTCTGCCATGAAGAAAGAATGCAAGTAATCTGTACGACATATTAATAAAAAGCAGGGCTGTCGCCATGACAGCCCTGCTTTTTGCTTTACAGGTAGGAAACCGTTTCAGCCAGCGCCTTGCGGGAAAAATGATTCGGCAAGGGTTTCGCGTCTGCGGCGGCATAGCCCAGATCGAGAATCATCAGAATTTCCTCATTCTCCGGCAGATGCAACTCCTTAGCCAGTTTATCCGGGTCAAAGCAGTTCAGCCAGCAGCTGTCCACCCCCGCGTTGGCCGCCGCCAACAGCATGTGTGTTGCCACAATGGCGGCATCTTCCACACCGGAGGTACGCTTTTCCCCAGGGTAGGTATACATATTTTGGGTGTCAAAGGCTACGACCACGCAGGTTGGTGCACCGTAGCGGCAGGGTGTGATGCGGTCGATCATTTCCAATCCCGCTTGGCTCTGCACCACATAGATACGTTGTTCCTGCAAGTTTTTGGCAGTGGGCGCGGCACGTCCGGCCTCCAGGATTTCCTCCAGCTTGGCGGGTTCTACCGCACGGTCGCTGAACTTTTTGCAGGAATACCGATTTTTTACAACTTCGGTAAACTCCATCTCCGATTCCTCCGTTTCGTGGTATAGTTTACTATTTTTTATTATAGCAATCTTCCCTGCGTTTGCCAAGAGCTGCACACAAAAATACCCCTCTGCCGTTATGGCAAAGGGGTATTGCTTTAGTAACGCAAAAACACCATGCCCACTATCACACCGCCCACAGCCAGTGCGGCGGCTAGCAGGTCGGCCGCATGCACCTTGGGAACTGTGTAATAGGTTCGGGGCGCCGTGCCGCAAAAGCCCTTGGATTCCATAGCCATTGCCACGGACTCCGACCAGCGGACACTGTTTACCAGCATCGTAAATACCGGTTTCATCGAGAATACGCCGATTTTAAGCCCACGCACCGCGAACGCCGTGCGCACCTGATTGTATTCCCGCACCATACCGGGCATCAGGTGAAACGCCGCCAAAATACCGTAGGCGAACTTCGGCGGCAGCTTGCACTGGTGCAGAAGGCTTGCGATAAAGAAATCGCTGTCGGTTGTCAGCGCAAACAGGATGCCCAAGCCCGCAAAAGCCAGCAGACGCGTCGCCAGCTGCAGGGCCGTGTACAGGTTCTGCGACATGGCGGCACGCACGGCGTAAGGCATGGCAGAAAGTGCCTGCATATCCACCGCTTGCCCGCTGCCGCTTTTGGCATAATACAGTCCCATAACAAACAGACCGAAGGCAGCCACAAGCGCGGGCAGCAGCAAAGCGCCCAACTTTTTGATGCTGACGCGGGAGCCAAAAATCACCAGCAGCAGGCAGCAGCCCAGCACCAGCAGATTCAGGCTGACAAGATATTCAAACGAAAGCAAAATCACGCAGACAAGCACAGTAGCCGCCTTGACCGTGGGATTCCAACGTTCCAGCATTTACGGTTCCTCGCTTTCTGTCAGGGCGGCGTTTTCGAGGTGATAGATTTTATCTGCCCACTGTTTGGCCAATGCCTTGTCGTGGGTGATAAAAATCACCGTCAGTCCCTCCTGTTCTACCTTTTGGCGCAGGTGTCCCATAATGGCATCCACCGATTTTGCGTCCTGCCCATAGGTCGGCTCGTCCAATAGCAGCAGCTTTTGCCCGCCTGCCAGCACCGAAAGCACTGCCAGCCGACGCTGCTGCCCTTGGCTGAGCATATACGGCGAATATTTCCGCTGCCGTTTCAAACCGTAGAGTTCCAGCAGCTCCTCCGCTTTGCTGCGGCAGACATCCTCCGGCAGGTCAGGCTGCCAGAGCCGCAGCCCGACGCAGACCTCGTCCTCGACATTTTGGGTCACAAACTGGTTGGCAGGGTTCTGGAACACGATGCCGATTTTGCGGTACAGCTCACGCGGCTTGCTTTGGGCGATATCCTGCCCCTGCAGCAGAATTTGTCCGCTGTACGGGTGCTGCTTTAACACCGACAAAAAAGTCGTTGTCTTGCCGATGCCGCTGGCACCCAGCACCGCGGTCATGGCGCCGGCGGGAAAATCCGCGTCAGCATTTTGCAAAAGAAACGGTGTGTCGTAGACTTCCCGCTTCCACTTGCGCTTTTGGGGCAGCCCCTTGCGGATGCTGACACCGCGAAACTGCAAAACAGGCGCATTGTCCGCTTTGCCCTTGGCGTGGCAGGGCGCGAAAGCCAACGGGTAAAACAGCCCCAGTGCATCAAAATCCGCACGATGCTGCGCTATGTTTTGTTTATTTATGCCGCGCGCCGCCACATGGCAGCCCTCCTGCAGCAGGATAAACTCATCGGCATGGTCCAGCCACAGATCAGCTTTATGGTCAATGGCAATCAGGGTGCGCCCTTCCGACTTCATCTTGACCAGCATCGGCAGCAGCCGTTTTGCTTCGGCTTCGTCCAGATTGGCAAAGCACTCATCCAGCAGGATGCAGCGGCTTTCCAAAAGATACAGGCACGCCAGCGCAGCCTTCTGCTTTTCACCGCCCGACAAGGTTGTCAGTGTGCGGTCAAGCAGGTCGGCAATTTGCAGCTCTGCGGCAGCCGTTTCGATTCTTTTATCCATCTCACAGGCGGGTACGCAGATATTTTCCAGGCAAAAACGCATTTCTGCCCGAAGGGTGTCCATGCAAAATTGCAGGTCGGGGTTTTGGAACAGTACCGTCAGATACGCCGCGCGCTTTTGGGGGTCGAGTTTCTTCAGGTCATGACCAAACAGCCAGATGTCGCCGCCTTGCAAAAAGCCGCCGTTTTCGGGGTACAGCCCTGCCGCCACCGCGGCCAGGGTGCTTTTGCCGCAGCCGCTGCCGCCCATAATGACCGTCAGCGTACCGGCGGCAACGTCGAGGTCGGTGTGGTCCAGAATGTTGCGCTTGCCGTTTTCAAGGTATCGAAACACCACGTCCCGAAGCTGCAGGGCCATTTCGGCAGGCATGGGGTCAGTCCTCCAGATCGGCAGTCTGGTTCTGGGCGACTGCATAGCCCTTCAGCACACCGGCCTTGACCAGACCATCGGCCAAAAGCGGGGTGACGATACCGTCAAAAATCACGGCGCTGATGATGCGAACGACCAGCATAAGCGCTAGAACAGGCAGAGCGATCTTGCTGTAACCGCTGATGATCAGGTTGTAGCCCATCGTCAGCACAGAGCAGATAACGGCGCCCTGCATCATGGTCATGCGGTCAAACTTCTTGTAGCGCTTCAGGGCGATGATCAGCTCAAAGCCCAGACCCTGCACCAGACCGGACAGAATGATAATGGGTCCGAAGTAGTTGCCGTACAGACATTCCAACACGGCGGCGAGCAGCTCGGCAATCAGACCGGTGCCGGGCTTGCGCATAACGTAAATGCCGAAAGCACCAGCCATAAAGTAGATGCCGTAGAACGGCTCATACCCCAAAGACGCCATGCCCATGGGGGTCAGTACGCCGTACAGAATGCCGCCCACATAGGTGCAGCCCAGATAAACCACGCCGAACAAAACGGCGCAGATCGCAATCAGCAGAACATCTTTCAGTTTCCAGTTTTTCGTATTCATCGTTAGTTTTCCTCCGTCGGGCTATTGCAGTTCATCGTAAAATGTAAGACATAGTGGTGTACGTTGGGGGCATTCTCCATCAGCTCGCACACGCGCACAAGATACGCAAAAACATCCTGTACGTCCCCGTCAATGCGGGTGGCGTAGTGGATGGTCTTGGGGTCCAGCCCCTCGTCCTGCGCCATATACCAGACCTTGGCGATTTCGTCGATGTAATCGGCATCGCCCAAGGGGTACAGCGCCAGCTTGCAGTGTACCGGGAAGTGGATGTCCTTCACCAGCGCCGCGTTGGGGGCATCGCCCTCACGGTTCAGCACGCTGTCGCCGGAGACATCGCCGGGGCAGCCCTTGGAGAACTGACCCTCCAACGCCATATGCACACCGGGGCGGTAGGCGTTTAAGAACAGCGCCTGCACCGCGTCCGCAACATACGCCAGCTTGCCGCGATACACGGTGGACAGAGCGTCGGTTTCACTCCACACGGCCGAGGTGTCGGTCTTTTTCAGCGAACCCAAGATGATGTCGATGAAGTTGTCACACATCGGGTACAGCGTGAACCGGCAGCCGGAAATCGGCAGCTGCGTACCGCGACCGGCCCAAGGCAGGTCAGGGCGGTTGCAGCCGGAGCAGCAGGTTTCTTTTTCCATAATCAAACCCTCTCTTTTAAGTTATTGCAAAAACAAAAAGGATGCCTTTCGTCGGAAAAGCATCCCTGTACACCGGGCACAATGCCCCCGGTAAGTTCGGTTATACAATGCTTTCCCTACGTCGGTATTACCCGCATCAGGTGCAAGGAGTCGGGTGTGAACCCTCTCAGCGCTAGGCCCCTCCAGCATTTTTCTTTTTGCCATCGCTTATGATACCGCAGTTTTGCGGAATTGTCAATTTCTATTTGCGCGCGGCAGAGATGTGCCGGCGGCAGGTCAATTGACAATTTCATACTAAAACGATATTATTTATTTAGTTCGATAGCTATTTAGGGGGCTTGTCTTATGAAACGCTTTTTCCCTGTCGTTCTGCTTGCTGCCGCACTTTGCGCTTGTGCGGCAACACCGCAAAGCGCCGCCTCGCAGCCGTCTGCGACACCGACATCCACGGCAGAACCGACACAGGGCACCCTACTGACAACCGAAGAAAAGGTCGGTCAGCTTTTTATTGTGCGCCCTGACGCACTGGATCTGACCCTTACGCAGCAAACCATCAACGATGCCAAGGCGGACGGCGTGACCGAACTGACCGATGCGATGCGCGAAACGCTCGACACATACCCTGTGGGCGGTATCTGCCAGTTTGGTAAAAACATTACCGACCCCGAACAAATCACACACTTTAACGAGGATCTGCAGGCCGCTGTCAAGACGCCCCTGTTTATCACCGTGGACGAGGAGGGCGGCCGTGTGTCCCGCTTGGCCAACCACAACGCCTTTGACCTGCCGCAATACAAAAACGGCACCGTCACCGACGCCCACGCCATGGGGCAGGATATCGGCCGCTATCTCAGGCAATACGGTTTCAACATGGACTTTGCCCCTGTTGCCGACGTAAACACAAACCCAAACAACCCCGTCATCGGTGACCGAGCGTTTTCCTCCGATGCCGAAACCGCCGCCGTCATGGTGGCCGATGCGGCGCAGGGCTTTCGGGAAAGCGGCATCCTGCCCACCTTAAAGCATTTTCCCGGTCACGGCGACACCAACGAGGACAGCCACACCGCCCTTGCCGTCACCCACAAAACATTGGCGGATCTGCAAAACTGCGAATTTTTGCCCTTTGCGGCAGACACCGGTCTGCATGCCGTCATGGTCGGGCACATCGCCGCCCCTGATGTCACCGGCGATATGACCCCTGCGACTCTTTCCCCCACATTGGTAGGCTTGATTCCCGATGCCGAGAACACCCTCATCGTCACAGATTCTCTTGCCATGGATGCCATTGCCGATGCCTACACCCCCGCAGAGGCTGCTGTACTGGCCATTCAAGCCGGCTGTGATATGCTGCTGATGCCCAACAGCCTGCCCGAGGCCTATGACGCTGTTTTGCAGGCGGTAAAGGACGGCACCATCTCTGAGGAACGGCTGGATCGGAGTGTTGACAAAATTTTGCGGTACAAGGCCGTTTTTGCGCAACCGTCATGACGGAGCCTCTTTGCTTTGTAAATAATTTCTGAATACACATCGCACCCCCTTGTAATTTTCTACAAGGGGGTATATTATTATCGCATGATAATATTTAACAGTTGATAACTATTTTCGAGGTGTATTATGGCAAACGACCGCAACAACGAGCTGGCGGGCCTGGTGCAGTTCCTCGCCCATGTCAACCTACTGGGTAAGCGCGGTATGCGCGCTGCACTGGCCAGCCAGCCAAAATGCCGTCTGGGCATGCTGGAACATCTGCACACGATGATTGAACAGCACGGCCACAACGGCAGCATCTATGTGTCCGAACTGGCCAAAAACCTGCAGCAATCCATGCCCGCCGTTTCGCGCGGGCTGCGGTATCTTGAGCAGGACGGCCACATTCGGCGCGAGACTGACCCCAATGACCGCCGCAAAACGCTGGTGTACATCACGCCGGAAGGTGAGGCTGCCCGCCTTGCGGGTGAGCAAGCTCTGAACGACTATATTTCCCGTATTATCGAGCGTATTTCCCCCGATGATCTAACCCGCATGTTGGCTGTGAAGGATGTTTTTCTCGCTGCCATCGAGGCGGAGAACAAAGCACTGGAACAAAACCTGAAAACAGGAGGAACCCCCTATGATACAGATTTTTAAGCAGCTGGGGCGGCACTGGGCGGCGTGTATCGCCGTGGTGGCACTGCTGTTCGCGCAAGCCTACTGCGATTTGAGCCTGCCCGATTATACCAGCAAAATCGTGGATACCGGCATCCAGCAGGGCGGCATTGAAAGCCCTGTGCCCGATACCGTCCGCGACACGACCCTGCAGGCACTGGAGCTGCTTATGTCCGAGCAGGACGCCACGCTGGCCGAACAGTGGTACAGTGCCCCCG
>USNZ01000070.1 GCA_900556255.1 uncultured Oscillospiraceae bacterium | reverse complement strand
CATCGTCCAGCTTTTTGTACTCAAAGTCCTTGGCGCCGGGGTTGGAGGTGCGGCACAGCACAAACACGCCCTTGCCCTGCTCGGCGCAGTACGGCAGATATGGGCTGATGGAATCAAGACCCATATAGGGTGCCAGCGTGATGAGGTCGGCCTCAAAGTCGCCGGTAAAGTGCGCCTTGGCGTACATTTCGGCTGTCTTGGCGATGTCGCCGCGCTTGATGTCCGCAATGACGGGCAGGCCGGTGGCGCGTGCCAGCTTGAGGGTCTCGGCATAGGCGCGCATACCGTCCAGACCTAAGGATTCATAGTAGGCGATCTGCACCTTGTAGCAGCCCGCCACCCCCTTGGTGGCATCGATCAGGGCGCGGTTGAAGTCCACCACGTTCTCCCCTGCCGTCTTGGCGGCGTCAGTGGCGGGCAGATAGCCGATCTCGGTATCCAGACCCACGCAGACAGGGCCGTTGGCGGCAACGCTCTCGTACAGTTTGTCCATGCTGGTAATCATCTTTATATCCTCCCGTATTTATACTATGTTATTCCTCGATTTGAAAGGTGACCTTGCCGCCCTTGATAGTGGTGACCACCTTGCCGTACAGCAGCGCGCCGTCGTAGGGGCAGTTTTTGCTCTTGCTGTGCAGCTCGTCGGCGCTGACCTCGTACATATGGTCGATATCGACCAGCACCAAGTCGGCATCGTAGCCGGGGGCGATCAGACCCTTGCGGTCGGCCAGACCCATGACGGCGGCGGGGCCGGCGCTCATCAAGAAGCTGAGCAGCTCCAGCGGCAGGCGCTGCTCGCGGCAGAGCTTGGTGTAGCAGACGCCGAAGGCGGTTTCCAGCCCGACCATTCCGGCTGCGCCGTTCTGCTTTTCCTCGGCGGTGTGGGGGGCGTGGTCGGTGCCGATGCAGGTGACGGTGCCGTCCTTGATGGCATCGATGAGGGCGGTCACGTCGTCTGCCTTGCGGATGGGCGGGTTGACCTTGTATTGCAGGCGGCTGTCGTCAAACCAGAGGTGGTGCGGGGTGACCTCGCAGCTGACCCGCGCACCGCGCAGGCGGCTCATGCGGATGGCATCGACGGCCTCCTTGGTGGAAACATGGCACATGTGCAGCCGGGTGCCGTAGTATTCGGCAAGGTGGCAGTTGCGCACGGTTTCGATGTTTTCGGCCAGGCGGTAATCCCAGGGGCTGATCTCGCGGTCCTCGGCGTGGGACATCACGGTCAGGCCGCGGTCGGTGGCAATGGCAAAGACCCGCGCCATAACGGCGTTGTTCATGACGCCGTTGCCGTCCTCGGTGATGAATTTGACATCCTCGGGCAGGGTGAGCAGGTGGTCGATGCTTACGCCGTCAAAGTCCTTGGTGATGGACACCGTCTGGTTGGCGTCGCACAGGCCGACGCGGGCGGCCTCGGCTTCCACGGCGCGGGCGATCTCGGCGCTCGAACAGACCGGCTTGGTGTTGGGCATCAGGTTCACAAAGGTGTACCCGCCCGCAGCGGCGGCGGCGGAACCGGTGGTGATATCCTCTTTATATTCAAAGCCGGGGGTGCGCCAGTGGCAGTGGGTGTCAATAAAAGAAGGCAGCAGCGTGCGGCCCTTGGCGTCCAGCACGTCCTCGCCTTCGGTCGCGGGCAACCCCAGACCGATGGCGGCGATTTTACCGTCCTTCACCCAGACTTCCAGCGGCTTTCCGTTACAGTCTTTTGCGTTGCGGATCAGCATAGTTTACTCCTTTTTGCGGGTTTTACAAAAAAAGACTTTTCCCAAAAACGGGAAAAGTCAAAAAGAAATACCTTGTGCAGCGCACAAAGAAAAGAACGCCCCACGGTTGATTTTATGACCGATGGTAAACAACGACATAGGGTGCGGCTCCTCTCGTACACAGTTTTTTATATTGTACCACGTTACAGGGTATGCTGTCAATGAATGTCGGGGCGTGTCGAGTTAGGGATTTTACAAAAATTTTTCCAAACTTTTGGACATTTTGACAATTTTTCAAACGGTTGCCATTTGGCAAAAAGTGTGCTACTATTAAAGGTAATGTATAGAGGTTGATTTTTGGGAAGAGGGATTTTATATGGGTCTGTGGGAGGACGCAAAAAACATTCGGGACAAAGACCCTGCTGCCCGCAATGTGGCGGAGGTCATCATCCTGTACCCCGGTTTTCATGTGCTGGTCACGCACAAGATCGCGCATTTTTTGTATAAGCATCGCTGTTTTTTCTTGGCGCGGCTGGTCAGCCAGCTGGCGCGGCACCTGACGGGCATTGAGATCCACCCCGGTGCGACGATCGGCCGCAAGCTGTTTATCGACCACGGCATGGGCATCGTGTTTGGCGAGACTGCCGAAATCGGTGATAACTGCACCATCTACCACGGCGTGACGCTGGGCGGCACCGGCAAGGATACCGGCAAGCGCCACCCGACCTTGGGCAACAATGTGCTGATCGGCGCGGGGGCCAAGGTGCTGGGCCCTGTGTACATCGGGGACAACGTGCGCGTAGGCGCGGGCAGCGTGGTGCTGAAAAACCTGCCCGCCAACGCCACCGCCGTGGGCGTGCCCGCCGAAGTCGTGCGGGTGGGCAACATCAAGTGCTGCCCGGCGGACGACCTGGACCAGCAGGATCTGCCGGATATCGTAAACCAGCGCATCAGCCAGCTGGAGGCGCGCCTGAGCCGTCTGGAGGCCGAAGCGCAGGGCGAGTTCCCGCCCGACAAAACAAAAACGTAACGCAGCAGCGTTACGTTGAGAGTTTAGCGTTAAGATTCGGTGTGTCCGCGCAAGCGGACACATTTTTTTTATAAGGCGGAAAGCCTTCCCCCTTTGGGGGAAGGTGGCGCGCTCGCGCGCCGGATGAGGGGGGAAATGTCCGGCAGTTGCCCCCTCATCAGTCACCTGCGGTGACAGCTTCCCCCAGAGGGGGAAGCCTTGGCCGTGCCCCGCGCTTCGGAAGTAGCGGCACTTTTCTTTGGTACTTTCTTTGGGCGTCCAAAGAAAGTACCTGCCCCCTTTTACATCCATCCCAACGTCTTAGCGTAGGCAAACAGCACCGGCACAAGCCAAAGCGCCGCCCAGCATACTGCAAAGGTTGCGGCGATGCAGCGCCGCCAGCTGCTGCGCCGGGCTGCCGGGGCGGAAAGACACTCTGCCACGGTGGCGTTTTTGCAGGGCAGCTTGAACAGCAGCTCCGCCAGCATGGCACCGTAAAAACAGACCGGTGCCAAGTCCGTTAAGCGGGGAATCAGCGTCATATAAAACGATACCGTCCGTATGCCGCTGCCCGTCAGCGAGTACGGCATACCCAGCGCGTAATTCAGTATGCCCATATCCAGCATATCGCCCTCCAGCGCACTGGGCAGTATCATAAAAATCATCAGCACCGCACCGGCTGCCAGCACGGCATCCACAAAAAACAGCACGCCGCAGCAGCGGTTTTTCAGGGTGGTCAGCACCAAAAACGGCACAAGCAGCAGCAGCCATTGGGGATGCCACAGCACAAGGGCGAACAACAGCCCGAACACCGCCAGCCCCAGATACAAAACCGCGTTGTCGCGCTTGGCAGGGGTCGCCGGGGTGTACAGCCACGCCGCCACACAGATGACCGCCATGGCCATACCGAACAGCGATGCATCCATCACCCCGCCGGGGAAGCACTGCGCAAACAGGCGATCCGCCATCAGCGTGTTAAAAAAGTCCGCATCGCCCGTGCGCCCCCGGAACAGCAGCGCCGTGGGCAGGTACAGCCAGAAGGATGCCGCCATATACCCTGCCACGCGCAGGGGGGCGCTTTTCCGCCAAAAGCAGCAGGGGCAGCAGCAAAAACAGCGGAAAAAACTTGCACACCAGCCCCGCGCCCATAATCAGGCTGAATTTCCACAGTTCGCCCTTGCGGTACGCCAGCAGCGCCCACAGCACAAAGAACAGGCACAGGCTGTCGTACTGCCCCATGACCGCCACCGTCAGAAAGCTGATAGGGTTCAGCCAAAAGGCAAAGGGCGCCCACGCGCAGGCATCGGCATCGCAGCCGTATGCCTTGGCAAGCTTGCCGGTCAGCACGCCGCAGCCCAGCCAGAACGCCGTTCCCACCGCCTTGCACCAGAGCGCCAGCGTCACGTCGCTGAACGCCGCGCCGGTCAGCTTTTCCAGCCCGTAGAGTGGCAGCTCCCACAGGGCGTACAGGATGTACACGGCGATGTTGTAGTGCGCGGCGTTGCTGTAATCGTAGCCGTACACGCGGGACAGGGTGTTTTCGTAAAACCGGAAAAACTGCCCGTCAAAGGTGCTGCGCAGCAAAATGTAGGCGTGGCGCGCCGTTTCCAGAATATCAGGGTGCGCAAACAGCAGGTACGCCGCCGCCAGCCCCAGCGCAAACAGGGCTTTTTCCCATTTTTGCGGCGCGGCGGGCAGGGGTTGCTTTTTCAGTTGCAGGGTCATTGTCGGTAGCTCCTTATTGTTTCAACTGCTCCTCCAGCCCGGCGCGGGGCGTGACATAGACGGTGGTGTACACCTCGTACAGAACCATGCCGGGCTTGGCACCGTTGGCCTTCCAGATATTTTTGACCTCGGTGGTGTCCACAGCGACCTTGACGCCGCCGTTCTGGCTGGAATGAATGACCGCCAGCTCGGCTGCCTCCTGCTTGGTGGAATCGGGGATTTCCAGGCCGCGGCTCATCACCACGCAGTGGCTGCCGGGCGCTTTTTGTACATGGAACCACAGATCCTTGCCGCGCGCGGTGTGCAGGGTCAGCTTGTCGTTTTGCAGGTTGTTGCGGCCGACCAGAATTTCAAACCCGTCACCCGACATATACCGCAGAAAATCCGCGGGCTTCTGCTTGCGGTCACGCTGCTTGTAGTATTTTAAGTAGCCCTGGTTTTTCAGCTCGGCGCGGATCTCGTTCAGTGCGGCCTCGCCGGGGGCGGACTCGACCTCATACAGCACGGTGGCAAGATATTCGATCTCCGCCTCGCCCTCCACCAGCAGCTTTTGCAGCATGGCGTGGGCGGTCTGCTTTTTCTTGTAGTCCTTAAAATATTTCTGCGCGTTGTCGTTGGGGGACAGCCGCGGGTCCAGCTTGATGGTCACATCCTCGCCGGTGTAGTAGTTCTGCACGGTGACCTGACGGTCGCCCTTATGCATCGCCCACTGGTTGGCCTGCAGCAGTTCGCCGTACAGGCGCAGCGTGTCCGCCTTGGCAGACTGGGCCATCTCCTCGCGCCGCGCTGCCTGCTTGCGCACTGCGCGGTCGTGCATGTTGTGCACCGCCTTGTACAGCTCGCGGCTTTTCTGGCGCAGACGCTCGGCGCGGTCCTTGGTGGCGTAGTAGTCCTCCAGCATCTCGCTGTACGTCGCGTACTGCGTCAGCAGCGCGGCGGCACCGTACTGCTGCGGCACAAAAAAGCTGAACTCCACGGGGCGCGGCGGTTCGTCCCCCTGGGCGATGCGCACCGCCGTGGGGGTGCCGCCGGCGGCGTGTTCGGCCTTCAATTCGTCCAAAGCGGCGGCGAGCTTTGTTTTTTCGTCAGCGGTCAAATCGCAGGCCAGCGTGGGGGTTTCGCCCAAGGCGCGGCAGACGGCCTCCCGCATGACAACGGGGCCGACCCCCGCCACCGATTTGCCCAGCGCAGCGGCCACAGGCAGGTCTTTTTCGCAGGCGGCGGCCACCATGGCGGCGGCGCTTACCTGCAAAAAGTCGGGGCGGGCGGGCTTGGGCGGCAGCGTGTAGGCAAGGCCGGGCAAAAGCTGGCGCACCTCGCTGTCCTCAAAGTCAACTCGTTTCAAGGCGTCGATGATGCGTCCGTTTTGCACCAGAACGAGGTTGGAGTAGCGGCCCATCAACTCGACGGCCATGGTGTTGGTGACAAGGTCGCCCATCTCGTTGGTGCAGCGGAAATCAAAATACACAATGCGGTCGCCCGCCTCGCGGCGTAAATCGACCAGCCGCCCGCCTGTCAGATGTTTGCGCAGCAGCATGCAAAAGCCGGGGGGCGTCATGGGGTTTTCAAAGGTTTCTCGCGTTAAGCAGACGCGCGCCGAGCCGCTGCGGGCCGAGAGCAGCAGCCGATGGGTATCGGTGCGGGTGCGCAGGGTGATGAGCACCTCGTCGCGGGTCGGCTCAAAAATTTTGTCGATTTTGGCGTCCAGCAGGGTGGTTTTCAGTTCCTCTGCCACAAGGGCAAGAGTTGCGGCATCTAATGACATACAGTGTTTCCTCGCGTGGTGGGAGAGATTTTTTAGATAAGAGATAAGAGATAATAAATGTGGAGTGTCCGCCGCGCGGACACATTTTACGCAGTACAACTTTCCACGATAATTTGCTATTTCCGGCAGGTTTGTAGGGGACGCATATATGCGTCCCGTGCGGTTTAGCCGTTGGGTTGCAATATACGGGTGATTGCAACGGGCGGCATATATGCCGCCCCTACAAGTCAAACCATTATATTGATTATAACATACGGTCGCGGGCGGGGCGTGCCCCGCCCCTACCGCGAGGTGTTTTTTGTTGCCCTGTAGGGCGGGGTGACCCCACCCCGCCGGGGAAATTGGCAATCACCGCAAAACGCCCGGAACGGTCAAGACCGTTCCCTACAAACCACCCATAAGAGAGAATCAAACGGGTAAAAATCTCAACTCCCGCAATTTCTATCGGCGGAGCCGTAAGACGGGAGTGGGTGGGCGGGGCGTCAAAAAATGTGTCT
>USNZ01000069.1 GCA_900556255.1 uncultured Oscillospiraceae bacterium | reverse complement strand
GATCCTTGTCGGCGTTATCATGATCTACCCGCTGGTCTGGATGATCGGCGCCACCTTTAAGAGCAACGCCGAGATCTTCTCCGGCATTGGCTTTGTCACCGCCAACCCCACCCTGCAGGGTTACGTGGATGCCGTTACCTCCAACTACGGCGGCGACATCGATATCTGGCGTGCCTTCCTGAACACTTACAGCTACGTTCTGCCCAAAGTCGTATTTACGGTCATTTCCTCCGTGGTGGCTGCCTACGGCTTCAGCCGTTTCCAGTTCCGCGGAAAGAACCTGCTGTTCGGCATTATGATCTCCACCCTGTTCCTGCCGCAGGTCGTTCTGAACGTTCCCCAGTACCTGATGTACAACTCCTTCGGCTGGATCAACAGCAAGTGGTATCTGCCCCTGTGGGTGCCCACCCTGTTTGCCACCGAAACCTACTTCGTCTACCAGCTGGTGCAGTTTATGCGCAGCATCCCCCACGACCTCGACGAAGCGGCCGCCATCGACGGCTGCGGCTCGGTTAAGATCCTGTACAAGATCATCTGCCCCATGCTCAGCCCCTCTCTGGTAGCGTGTGCGCTGTTCCAGTTTATGTGGAGCTGCAACGACTTTATGGGTCCCCTGCTTTACGTCCAGACCCCCAGCAAATACCCCATGTCCATCTTTGTCAAAATGTCCATGGACGCCGACAACGGCTTCAACTGGAACCGTATCCTGGCATTGTCCCTGATTTCCATCATCCCGCAGTTGGTTGTTTTCTTCTGCGCACAGGATGCCTTCATCGACGGTATTTCCGCCGGTGCCGTTAAGGGCTAAGCGGTACTGCCCGACCCCCCGCAAACACGGCTGCCCCGCACCACAAAACTGCGGTGTGGGGCAGCCATTCTTTTGAAAACTCTCTCCCCTGCCCTATCGCACGGGAGTTTACATACAAAAAAATACATAGAAAAAGCCCCCGCCCGCAACGGGCGAAGGCAAAAACATAACTTACTTATTCACGCGCTTATAATACTGCCGGTACTGCTGGGGCGAAAGCCCGGTGGCGTCCTTGAAAACACGGCGGAAATGCGCGGTTGTCATAAAGCCGGTTTTTTCGGCAACCTCGGAAACACTCTCGTTGGATTTTTCGATCAGGTTCTGTGCCGCCTTGATGCGCACGCCGTTGATGTACTCGATCAGGCTCAGGTTGATGGCCCGCTTGAACAGACGGCTGAGATAGTAGGGGCTGATGTAGAACTGGCTGGCAATGCCGGTCAGGGTCAGCTTTTCGGCGTAATGTTCGGCAATGTAGCCTTGGATCTGGTCCACGATCTGGTTGCTGACACGCCCGTTCTCGCCGCCCTGCTCCTGCTGGATGCGGCACAGGGATTTCAGCGTCAGCAAAAGGGTCGCCAGCATCATCTTGCGCATGGCGTCGCTTTCGGGGGTGGTTTCCTCCTGCAGCAGAATCAGCTGCTGCATCACACTTTGAATCTGGTTCTGCTGCTTGACCGAAAGGTTGCACAGC
This sequence comes from uncultured Oscillospiraceae bacterium, assembly GCA_900556255.1. GTDB lineage: Bacteria > Bacillota > Clostridia > Oscillospirales > Ruminococcaceae > Gemmiger. Next base: position 5,264 of record USNZ01000069.1, on the reverse strand, counting down.
AGGTGGTTGTGTTCCTCGTTCAGGAAGGAAAAAAAGTCCACATCGGGGAAAATGTCGACCAGACTGTCCAGATATTCACCGCTGAAATTCATCACGATACGGCTGGATGGAGTATCCCCCACCGAGGCGGTCTTGTGGATCTGGTTTTCACCGATCAGCACCACACTGCCCGCATTGACAATGTAGGCGGCATCCTCGATAAAATAGCGGCGGGTACCCTCTATTTCATAGTAAATTTCGTACTTGTGGTGGATGTGGAAACTGGGCATCTCATACCCGTTGTCGCGGTCAACGCGGTCGATAAAAAAGTCGACATGGGGCGAATAAGTGTATTCCGAAACCATACGGCACCTCGTTTTTACCTGCTGCATAAGCGGGTGTGAATCTTGTCATATACTTTAGAATAGCACAATTTTTGCTGCATTTCAATTCTTTTTTCATATAGGGAGATTTTATTATGAAAATTACGCTTGTTCGTGCTATGACACGCAGTGCCGTGTTTGAGCTGCTCAACGACAGCTGCTACCGCGCCCCCGCGCCCTACACGGTGCAGCTGAACGGTGAGACGGTTCTTGACGGCGACACGAATGTGTTTTCGCTGTTTTCTCTGCAGCCGGGCACCGAATATACGCTGACGGTGTCCGACGGCAGCGAGTCGGCGGAACTGACGTTTGCCACCGCGTCGGAGAGCTTTTTTGTGGATGCCGCCCGCTATGGGCTGGTCGCTGACGGTGAGACCGACAATACCGCCAAATTGCAGGCGGCACTTTCCACCTGCCCCAAGGGCGGCACGGTCTATGTGCCCGCCGGTGTTTACCGCACCCAGAGCCTTTTCCTGCACAGCGATACGACGCTGTATCTGGAAAAAGGCTGCACCCTGCTGGGCGGCACCCGCCGCGAGGATTACCCCATCCTGCCCGGTGTGCTGCGCGACGCCAAGGAAGAAAAGGAGTGCTATCTCGGCCTGTGGGAGGGTAACCCCCTGGACAGCTTTGCCGGGCTGATCAACATTATCAACGAAGCCAACGTCACCATCACCGGTGAGGGAACGCTGGACGGCAACGCCCAGAACGGCGACTGGTACCAAAATCCCAAGGAGCGCCGCATTGCGTGGCGTCCGCGTATGTACTTTACCAGCCACGCCCAAAACGTGGTGCTGCACGGCGTCAAGGTGTGCAACAGCTATTCCTGGAGCATCCACCCCACCTACACCGAGAACGTGGATATTCTGGATATCCGCATCCGCAACAGCTCCAACAGCCCCAACACCGACGGCATTGACCCCGAAAGCTGCAAGAATGTCAACATCATCGGGGATCACGTCCATGTGGGCGACGACTGCATTGCGCTGAAATCCGGCAAGGTGTTCATGGGTATGAACTGCCATGTCCCCTGCGAGAACGTGACCATCCGCAACTGCTGCCTCAGCCGCGGCCACGGCGGGCTGGTGATCGGCAGCGAGATGAGTGGCGGCGTCAAAAACGTCACCGTGACCCAGTGCCTGATGGATCACACCGACCGCGGTCTGCGCGTTAAGACCCGCCGCGGGCGCGGCAAGTACGCCGTGATCGACGGGCTGGTGTTCCGCAATGTCATTATGGACGGTGTGCTGACCCCGTTTGTCATCAATATGTTCTATTTCTGCGATCCCGACGGGCGCAGTGACTATGTGCAGAGCCACGAGCCGCAGCCTGTGGACGAGATGACCCCCACCCTGGGCAGTCTGGAGATGGAGGACGTGACCGCCACCGACGCCCAGTACGCGGGCTGCTGGTTCAGCGGTCTGCCGGAGCAGCCTATCGAGCGTGTCAGTATGCACAATGTCACCATTGACTTTGCCAAGGATGCCCGCCCCGGTCAGGCTGCCATGATGTGCGGCGCCGACGCCAGCTGCAAGCTGGGCGTCTGGGCGGAAAATGTACGCACGGTCGAGCTGCACAATGTGAAAATTGAGGGCTATGAGGGCGAGCGCCTTCAACTGACCCATGTAGAAAACTTTGAGGAGAATTGACCCTATGATCCACGAAGAAATCTTGACCACGCTGGGACAGTATGTGGACTATCTGATTGCCGGCAGCACCGCCGAAGCCCCGCTTTGGAACATCGAAAAGGTGCGCAGCGGCAAGCCCAACAAGTGGAACTACATTGACGGCTGTATGATCACCGCCTGCCTGAGCCTGTACAAAACCACCGGGGACGAGAAATTTTTGACCTTCAGCAAGGATTTTCTGGATTATTTCGTCAAGGACGGCGGCGTGATCAATACTTACGACGTGGAGGAATACAACCTCGACAACGTCAATCAGGGCAAAAACCTGTTTGCCCTGTACGATCTGACGGGCGAGCAGCGCTACCGCGATGCCATCGAGACGGTGCGCAGCCAGCTGGAAACCCAGCCCCGCACCAAGGAAGGCAACTTCTGGCACAAAAAAATCTATCCGTGGCAGGTCTGGCTGGACGGCACCTATATGGCGCAGCCCTTCTATATGGAGTACGAGACCCGCTGCAACGGGATGCACGGCTGCATTGACAGCTACAAGCAGTTCATGAACATCAAAAAGTACATGAAGGACCCCGTCACCGGCCTGTACTACCACGGCTATGACGAGAGCCGCCGGATGTACTGGGCGAACCCCGAAACCGGCTGCAGCGCCAACTTCTGGCTGCGCGCGATGGGCTGGTTCCTGGTGGCGATGGTGGACGTGCTGGAGCGCATGGACGAGCAGTTGTACTATGAGTACCGCGCCATTATGGCGATGCTGAAGGACGCTGTGGACGCGATGCTTGCCTGGCAGGACGCCGAAAGCGGCATGTTCTGGCAGGTCATTGACAAGCCGGGCGTGCCGGGCAACTACCTGGAAACCTCCGGCAGTGCGCTGTTTGCCTACGCGGTGCTGAAGGGTGTGCGGCTGGGCTACCTGCCCAAGCGCTATGCCGCCTACGGCGAAAAGGCGTTCTACGGCACCTGTGACAAGCACCTGGGCAAGGGTGCGGACGGCACCTTGCAGCTGGGCGGTATCTGCTTGGTGGCAGGGCTTGGCGGTGCGACCCGCCGCGACGGTAGCTTGGCGTACTATTTTAGTGAGCCGGTTGTGGAGAACGATGCCAAGGGCGTGGGTCCCCTGCTGCTGGCGTACACCGAAATTCTGGCCGCAAAGGCGTAAGGAGGAAACGGTATGCCGCAATTTATAGTCGGCGCGCGCCTGCACGATTACGGGCAGGGCGCCGTGGACGAGCAGTTTGCCAAAGTGGCGGCGGACGGGTTTTCTGCCGTGCAGCTTGCTTACAAAAAGGTCGTGCCCACGGTAAAAAGTTACGCCGATGTCACCGACGAACTGGCGCAGCAGACGCTGGCCGCCGAACAGGCGCACGGTGTACAGGTGGCGGTGCTGGGTACCTATGTGGAGCTGGCGCTGAACACCGAGGCGCGGCTGAAAAACGTGGCGGACTTTAAGAGCCAGCTGCGCATTGCCAAGATGATCGGTGCGGGGTGCATCGGCACCGAAACCACCAAGATGGCGCTGCAGCCTGCCGGTACCACCCGCGAACAGGCGCAGACGCTTTTGTGCCGCAGCCTGGCGGAGCTGCTGCCCGCCGCCGAGGAATTGGGTGTTTACATCGGCATCGAGGCGGTGACCTATCACAGTATGAACGACCCCGCCGCCGTGCGCCGCGTGCTGGACACGATGCGCAGCCCCAACCTCAAGGTTATTTTTGATATGGCGAATATGGTCAACGCCGACAACACCGACTGTCAGGAAAAAATCTGGCAGCAGGTCGGCGAATGGTACGGCGAAAAAATCGCCGCCGTGCATTTTAAGGGGCAAGCTATCCGCCCCGACGGCAGCTTGATGAGTACGGCGCTGGAAGAATCCGGCGTGGACTACGCGGGGGCGTTTGCCATGCTGCGACAGCTGCCGCAAAAAACGCTGCCCGTCCTGCGGGAGGAAGCCGTACCCGCCAAGGCGGCATCGGACATTGCGTATATGAGAAGCTTTTTCTAAAACACAAGGGCAGGAGGTGCCGCTTTTGCGGTGTCCCCTGCCCTTTTTGCTTGCTTATTTTGTTATAGGGTGCTATAATTAAATTTCACGGCTTTGTGAAATAAGCAAAAGATAAAGGAGCGTTTGGCAAAACAAATGTCGATGCAGCGTACTACAAATCTAACCGAAGGCAGCGTGTCCAAGGGGATGTTGCTGTTTGCCCTGCCGATCTTCATCAGCAACCTGTTTCAGCAGCTATACAATGCCGCTGACTCGCTGATCGTGGGCAATTTTCTGGGCGGCGAGGCGCTGGCGGCGGTCGGCTCCTCCGGCAGCCTGATTTTTCTGCTGACGGGCTTTGTCAACGGCGTGTCGCTGGGCGCGGGCGTTGTGGTGGCGCGGTATTTCGGTGCCAAGGACTGGAAACGTCTGCGCAGCACGATCCACACCACGGTGGCGCTGGGTCTTGCAGCCGGCGCGGTGCTGACGGTGGTGGGCGTGCTGCTGACCCCGCAGATCCTGCGCTGGATGGGTACACCCGAAAACGTCTTGGTCAACTCGGTGGCGTACTTCCGCACCTACTTTTTCGGCTCTATCGCGGTGGTCATGTACAATGTGGGTGCCAGCATTTTGCAGTCGGTCGGCGACAGTCGCAGCCCCATGCGGTATCTGATTGCGGCGTCTATTATCAACATTGTGCTGGATATCATTCTGGTCGGCGGTATGCGGATGGGTGTCGGCGCGGCGGCTTTTGCGACCATTGTCAGCCAGTCTGTCAGCGCTGTGCTGGCGTTCGCCAAACTGATGCGCTCACAGGAGGAATGGGCCGTTCACTGGAAGGAAGTCCGCTTTGACGGGCCTTCCCTGCAGGCGGTCATCAAGCAGGGGCTGCCATCCGGTGTGCAGAACTCGGTCATTTCGCTGGCAAACGTCATTGTGCAGTCCAACATCAACTCCTTCGGTGCCAACGCCATGGCGGGCTGCGGCGCGTATGCCAAGGTGGAGGGCTTCGCTTTTTTGCCTATGACCTGCTTTTCGATGGCGCTGGCGACCTTTGTCAGCCAGAATGTCGGTGCGGGCAAGCCCGACCGCGTGCGCAAGGGTATGAAATTCGGCATACTTTGCTCTATCCTGCTGGCGGAGGTCGTGGGCGTGGGCATCTACCTGCTGTGCCCGCAGCTGGTGGGCGCGTTCAGCAGCGAGGCGGAGGTCATCGCCTTCGGCGTGCGGCAGGCGCGCACGGCGTCGCTGTTCTACTGCCTGCTGGCGTTCAGCCATTGC
>USNZ01000068.1 GCA_900556255.1 uncultured Oscillospiraceae bacterium | reverse complement strand
GCCGCACCTCGCTCGCCGTATCGGCACTTAGAATTATGCGGTATTGCCTAAGATATAAGCAGTATAACGGGGCAATGTGTCGAAACTGTGTCGGAATTTGCCCGTTTACCCATAAAACGGGCGAAAACCCCAAAATGTTACAACTGGAAATAAAATCCTGCAAAGATTTTGCGCCGAATTTTTGATGCGTCCGAAAAAAGAAACGCAGGAATGATAAAAGAGCGCTAAGAACGCGAAAAATGTCGAAAATTTTCAGTTTCCATATATTGACAATTTTGGTGGGTTTTTGTATAATGATGACGAAAGGAGAGGAGGAAACACACCCCCTGCAAAAAAGTAAGAAAAAAGTAAGAAAAAGTAAGAAAAAGTAAGAAAAAAGGAAGAGAAAAGGAAGGTCTTACCTATGATCTCTACCGGAATTATTCGCAGCATCGATAATCTGGGCCGCATTGTGCTGCCCAAGGAGCTGCGCAGCAGCTACGGCATCACCCCCGAAACCCCGCTGGAAATCATGACCGAGGGCGAGATGATCCTGCTGCGCAAATACCAGCCCGCCGACGCCTGCATTTTCTGCAACGAAGTCAAGCCCGGCACGGTGATGCTGCACGGCAAGCGTATCTGCCCGACCTGCCGCCGTGAGCTGGAAAAGCTGTAAGCCTCGCCCCGCAATTTGCGCAATACAAAAAACGACCGCCCTTCGGCGGTCGTTTTGCGTTGCAGGTCAGTTGCCCTCCCGCGTTAAGCCGCGCATGGCTTCCTCAGCGTTTTTCACCAGGTTCAGCAAACTGGTGGCGTGGCGGGGGTAATCGGCGGTCAGGCGCTCGGTGCTCAGGTTCATGGTGGCGGGGTCGATGCTGTCGTGGTTGGCGTCCTCGCCCAGCAGCACGGCGTTCAGCTCGCCCTCGGTCAGGTGCATGGCGGCATCGGCGCTGCCTTGCCAGCGCGCAGGGCTGATGCGGAACATGCCCACGACATTGCGGCCGGAGGCATCGTACATCATGCGGAACATCTTGTACACGGCCAGCATCAGGTAGCGGCTCACGCAGGTGATCAGCTGCTTGTCCTTGCTTTCCTGCAGTTTATCGTACAAAATATCCAGCGAGTTTTCAATCAGCTTTTTGTACATCGTGGGCAGTACACTGCCGCGGTACACGCTGCCCGTGGTGGGGGTGTTGGCCTCGGGCAGGTCCTCGACCTGGATGGTCTGGCCGCTGCGCTCGGCACTGCGGCCCAGCAGATAGTCGCAGCTTACATTATAATAGTCCGCCACCTGCACCACAAAGGCCAGGCTGCACTCGCGGATGCCTTTTTCGTAATGGGAAAGCTGCGCCTGACTGATGCCCAGATCCTGTGCCGCCTGTTTCTGGGTAATTCCGCGTTCTTTGCGCAGCATGGTAAGAATACGGTTGAACTCAATGGCCATAGTGTTCCTCTTCTGCAGCCGCGCCGCAATGCCGGCTGCTCAACGTTTCTACATGATGTATATTATACTTGCAAAAAAACGCTTTGTAAACCCCATATTTCGTGCAAAAATTCGCCCCGCAAGGGGGCTGTTCCCACATTTGGTTGCTGTATGCGCAGGGGGCTATAAATATTGTGGGCAAAATTTGGCAAAACGCTGCGGCAGCACAAATCTGTAACCGAATTGTAACCATTTTGGGTTGAACAGATGCCTGTTTTACGGTATTCTTGTAAAGGCAATACCGCACAATTCTAAGTGCCGAAGCGGTGTTGCCTGAAGGAAACCCAATAGAAAGTGAGCGTAATCGCCTTGAAATATTACAAATTGCATCTGATCCGCCACGGTCTGACCCAGGGCAACCTGGACGGGCTGTACATCGGCAGCGGCACCGACCTGCCCCTTTGCGCCGAGGGCCGCGCCCAGCTCAAGACGCTGAAAAAGGATTTTACATATCCCAACGTGCCGCTGGTATTCACCAGCCCGATGGTGCGCGCCACCGAAACGGCGGAGATCCTATTCCCCGGGGTAAGGCAGATCGAGCTGCAGGACCTGCGCGAGATGGCGTTCGGCAAGTTTGAAGGGCAGCCCCTGCAGCAGCTGGTACGCGACCCCGAATTTGCCCGGTGGATGGACCCCACCTGCCGCACCGTGCCCGAGGGGGCCGAGGATCGTCAGCAGTTTTTCAACCGCACGTCGGCCATGCTGATGAAAATGTTTGAGTACATGCTGCGCACCCACACCGAGGAAGCCGCCTGCGTGACCCACGGCGGCGTTATCATGAACATGCTCAGCCAGCACGCGCTGCCCTTCCGCAAGCCGGAGGAGTGGATGACCGACCCCGGCGCGGGGTACAGCGTGCGCCTGGACGCCGAGATGTGGATGCGCGACCACCTGGCCGAGGCCTACGACGTTGTGCCGTATGGTTATCTGGACGGGATGGAGGAAGAATAAGCGGCAGGTTTACACCGCACGGCCTGCCCTGCAGGGAAGCCTGCACAACGAAAAAACGCACGATTAAGATAACGGCAGCCGCCCCGTCAAGGGCGGCTGCCGTTGTTTTAATGGTTAAACCCTTTGCCGAACACCTCAGTCGTGCTCAGCATGGTCATAAAGGCGTTCAGTTTTTTGTCGTGGATATACTCTTGCAGGCAGTCCGCCTCGCGCTGGGTCAGCGTGGTAAAAATCATAAAATGCGGCTTGTCAGTGTAGGCGCCGTTGCAGGGGGTGTAGGTGGCACCGCGGTGCAGGTTCTGCATGATAAACTCGCAGACAGCGTTCTTGTCGTCGCAGACGATCAAAATCGACTTGCACATCTTGATGCGCTCCAAAACCTCGTCGATGACCAGCGACTTGACCGCCAGACCCACAAAGGAATACAGCGCCGTGTACAAATCAAACACGAAGCAGGCCGCCACGACCATGAACAGGTCGGTCAAAAACAGCGCCGCCGCAATGTTGTGCAGGTGGGTGTATTTTTCTACGATCAGGGCAATCACATCGGTGCCGCCGCTGGACGCACCTACGTTAAAAAGCAGCGCCGATGCGATGGCAGGCAGCGCAATGGCAAACACCAGATCCAGCATCGGCTGGTCGGACAGGGGGCCGTCGATGGGCACAAATTTTTCCAGCAGCATCAGCTCAAGCGACAGCAGCACCGAGGCGTACCCCGTGGTGATGGCAAAGCTCTTGCCCAAAAAGATAAGCCCGACGACGAGCAAAATAATGTTGGCCGCCGACGAAAACGCGCTGGCCGAAATGGGCGTCAGCTTGGCGACCAGCGCCGCCGTGCCCGTTACCCCGCCGAAAACAAAGTTGTTGGGGAACTTAAAAAAATACACACCTATGGCCATAATGGTGATGCTTAGTGTAATGACCGCCGCCTGTTTTATGATTTCCTGCCATTTTTCGTTCATGGTTGAGCCGATCCCTTCCTGTACATGCTACTGGGATTATAGCACAACCCACGAATTTTGCAAGGGGCGCAAAACGGCAAAGGGGGGCGGTCATTGACCGCCCCCCTTTGCAGAGTTTAGAGTTTGGATTTGGTGTATCCGCTTTGCGGACGCGGTTTTGTTTAGGGAGATGTAGGGGGTGATAGGAAAGTACCGGCAGGTTGTAGGGGACGCATATATGCGTCCCGTGCGGTTTACCCGATCTATCGTACTATCCGGGCGGCTGCAACGGGCGGCATATATGCCGCCCCTACAAGCCGACCCGTAATTTTCGCGTTTCCGCAAAGTCGCGGGCGGGGCATGCCCCGCCCCTACGGAGTACCCGTGAAAAAATGTCCCCTATTCCTCGGCCTCCAGAATGTCCTCCGCCACCTCACCGCGGCTTTTGCGGGTGTCCATGGCGGTCTTTTCGATCAGGCGGTGGGCCTCGGCCTCGGTCATGCCGCGCTTTTCAATCAAAAAGCACTTGGCGCGGTCCACCAGCCGCAGCTGGGCCAGCTTGTCCTGCAGCTTGGCGTTTTCGGCGCGCACCAAGTTAAGACGCCGGCAGATGCTTGCCGCCATCTGTACGGTCTGCCGAAACTGCACGGCGGTAAAGGGCTTGCCCAGAACCAGCACGCCGTAGTCCTGCAGCTTGTCGGAAATCTGCTCTGCCGTGCCGGTCTTGGCCAGCAAAATGACCCCGGCATCGGTTTTTTGTACCGCGTCCATGCCCAGCTCGTGGCCAAACTCGTCGGGCAGGGGCGTGTTGATGATGATGACTTCAAAATCCTTGCCGTCTATGCGGCGGCGGGCCTCCCCGCCGCTGGCCACTATGGCGGGGCGGGTGTAGCCAAGCTCGGCCACATGGCGGGCCAGATACTCGTTGGCGTTGTTGCCCGCCGATACGATCAGCGCGTTTGCCACGGAAATCCCCCCTTTGCCGGGTCACAGGATCAAAAATCCGTGTTGGCGGTTCCAGGCGGCGGGGTCGGTGGCAGACTCAAAGTCATGGCAAAGCAAGGTCTGGTACTCAAAATACTTGCTTTGCAGCGCGGTGGGCAGCTCTTGGCTGATGAACTCGCTCTGGGCGGCCACCGTGATGGCCTCGCGCAGGGTGCGGGGCAGGCTTTCCAGCCCCTGTGCCGCGCCGGGGCAGAACAGGTTGCGGTTTACCGCATCGGGCAGGGGCAGATTGCGGTCGATGCCGTCCAGCCCGGCGGCCAGGATCAGGCCGATGACCAGATACGGGTTGCCTGCGGGATCGGGGCAGCGCAGCTCCACGCGGCACAAATCGCCAACGGCACTGGGCAGACGCACCAGCTGGCTGCGGTTCTGGCGGCTCCAGCTGACGTAGAGAGGCGCCTCGTTGGCGCCCAGCCGCGCGTAGGAGTTGGGCACGGGGTTACAGAAGGCTGTCAGCTCCCGCGCATGGGCCAGAATGCCCGCCACAAAATGCCCGGCCTCGCTGTCGGGGGTAAAGCCGTCGAACAGGTTTTTGCCGTCGCGCAGCAGCGAAAGATTGACGTGCAGGCCGTTGCCGGGTTTGTCGGCCAGGGGCTTGGGCATAAAGCTGGCAAACAGGCCGTTGCGGGCGGCAATGGCCTTGACGGTGCTCTTGAAGGTGTTCAGATTATCGGCCGAGCGCAGCGCTTCCGTATACAAAAAGCAGACCTCGTTCTGGCCCGGGCCGCTTTCGTGGTGGCTGTGTTCGGGGTGCAGGCCCATCTCCTCGATGGCAAAGCAGATCTCGCGGCGCAGGTTCTCGCCCTTGTCCAGCGGCGGGATATCAAAGTAGCCGCCGCGATCCAGCGGCGTGTGGGTGGGGCTGCCGTGCTCATCAGTCTCGAACAGGTAAAATTCGCACTCGCAGCCGACGTTGCAGGTCAGCCCGCGGGCCTTGGCGCGCTTTACCACCGATTGCAGATACCCGCGGCAGTTGCCCTCAAACGGGCGGCCGTCGGGCAGGGTGATGTCGCAGTACATGCGGATAACGCGGCCCTCGGCGGGGCGCCACGGCAGCACGGTGGCGGTGTCGGGATCGGGGTGCAGCAACAGGTCGCTTTCCTCCACGTTCAGAAACCCTGCAATGGAGGAGCCGTCAAAGCTGATGCCCTGCTCAAAGGCGCGGGGCAGCTCGCGGGCAAAAAGTGATACGGTTTTCTGGTTGCCGAAAATATCGCAGAAGGTGAGTTTGACAAATTTTACGTCGTTATCCTCGACAAAATTGAGGATGTCCTGTGCGGTACGTTTCATAGGGACCTCCTGTAAATAACAGAGTGGAGATTGGGTGTGGATGAAAATTACGTTGTTGTTATTGTATCGCGTTTGCGGTGGGATTGCAACGGGCGGCTAACGCAAAATCGCGGCGCGGGGGAAGCCTTCTCCCTAGGGGAGAAGGTGGCGCGCCTGCGCGCCGGATGAGGGGGAAATGTCCGGGAGTTTCCCCCTCATCAGTCACCTGCGGTGACAGCTTCCCCCCCAAGGGGAAGCCATATATGCGTTTACCCATAAATTTCACCCTACCTTACCCCCATATGCCCAAAAGGCTCACCGTTGCAGGTGAGCCTTTTGGGTGGTGTAAGAAAATAGGAAGAAAGAGAATGTCAAACTTTGTGCCGCTTACTCGGTGTAGAACAGCATACGGCTGTAGCAGGGCAGCGGCCAGTATTCCTCGTCGACCAGTTCTTCGGCCAGGTCGGCGGCGGCACGCAGGGCGGCCATGGCGGGCACAACTTCATCGTGGAAGGCGTGGGCCTTGGCGCTTTCATCGGTCAGGGCGCTGGCGGCGTCGGTGGCGGCCTTCAGGGCGTCGACGGCGTCGGACATTTCGTCGGTGTACTTGCTCAGGGCGGTCAGCACCTTGGTCTCTGCCTTGGTGGAAATGCCCTCCACAGCGGCGGCCTTGGCGGCGGCGCTGCCGGCAAGCTCGCCCATATAGGCGGTCGCGGCGGGGATCAGCTGCTTGTTGGCGATCTTCAGCATGGTGCGGGCCTCGATGTTAAGGATCTTGGCGTAATGCTCCATCTCGACCTCGTGGCGGCTGAGCATCTCGGTCTTGGTCAGAACACCGAATTCCTCCATCAGGGCGATGTTCTTTTCCTCTTTCAGGGCGATCATCGCGTCGGGGGTGTTCTTGCGGTTGGGCAGGCCGCGGCGTTCGGCCTCAGCCTCCCACGCTTCGGAGTAGCCGTTGCCGTTAAAGATAACGCGGCGGTGCTCGTTCAGCGTTTTCTTGACCCACGCGGCGGCGGCGCACTCAAAGTCGGCGGCATCGCCGGTGGCAGCCACAAAGTCCTTCAGCGCCTTGGCCACGGCGGCGTTCAGGATGGTGTTGCAGTCCGACAGGTTCTCGGCAGAGCCGGGCATACGGAACTCAAACTTGTTGCCGGTGAAGG
>USNZ01000067.1 GCA_900556255.1 uncultured Oscillospiraceae bacterium | reverse complement strand
AAAGGGCTTTTTAACAAACAGGGGCGTGCGCTTCGCGCACGCCCCTGTTTCTGTTTGTTAAGCCCGCGTTTCCCGGGAAATCACACAATCTTCCTCGACTTATGCACCCCGGTTTTCAAGAACTCGACCCATTCGGCAACGTTGACCGCATGGTCGCCCAGGCGCTCCAGATATTTGCTGACCATAAACAGGTCCAGCGCAGTGGCGGCGTCATTCGGATTTTTGGCGATATACTGCGCAATTTCCTTGCCGATTTTGGCAAACATCGCGTCACATTCATCGTCGGCGGCAACGACCTGCGCCGCCTCGGACAAATCCACCTGCACATACGCGCCGATGGCCCGCTTGGTCATCTCCAGGGCGGCGGCGCCCATCTTGTCCAGGTCGTCCATCACGCCGACGGCGGCGGCGTTTTCCGGCTCTAAATGCAGGGTGATTTCGGCAATGTCGCTGGCGTGGTCGGCCATACGTTCAATGTCGGTGACCATCTTCAGCGCCGTGGACACCTTGCGCAGGTCGGTGGCAACGGGCTGCTGGCGCAAAATCAGCGTCAGGCAGCGATGCTCGATCTCATGCTCGGCGGAGTCGATTTCATTGTCCTGGGCAATAACGCTGCGTGCCAGCTCGGTATCGTGGTGGCGCAGGGCGGTCATGGCGCTTTCGACCGCCGCGCCCGCCGCGTGACCCATCCGCGCCAGCAGGGTATCCAGCTCCAAAAGCTCGGCATCGTAGGCTTTGCGTCTGCTGTACATAACTTGTCCCCCTCCTTAACCGAAACGCCCGGAGATATAATCCTCGGTGCGTTTGTCTGCCGGGGTGGAGAACAGGCGCTCGGTGTCGCCCATTTCCACCAGCTCACCCAGCAGGAAAAACGCCGTCTTATCGCTGATTCGCGCCGCCTGCTGCATATTGTGCGTGACCATGACGATGGTGTACTTTTCTTTCAGCTCCATGGCCAGATCCTCCACCTTTCCGGTGGAGATGGGGTCCAGCGCGCTGGTCGGCTCGTCCATCAGCAGGACTTCCGGCTCAACGGCCAGGGCGCGGGCGATGCACAGGCGCTGCTGCTGCCCGCCCGAAAGCCCGAGTGCGCTCTTGTTCAGGCGATCCTTGACCTCGTTCCAGATGGCGGCGCTGCGCAGCGACTGCTCGACGATCTCATCCAGCCGCGCCTTGCTGCGGACGCCGTGGGTGCGCGGGCCGTAGGCGATGTTGTCGTAGATGGACATCGGGAAGGGGTTGGGCTTTTGGAACACCATGCCCACGCGGCGGCGCAGGACGTTGACGTCCATTTTGTCCTTGTAGATGTCGATGCCGTCCAGCAGGATATCGCCGGAGATGCGGCAGCCCTCGACAAGGTCGTTCATACGGTTGAGGCTTTTCAAAAAGGTGGATTTACCGCAGCCGGACGGACCGATAAAGGCGGTGATCTGCTTTTCGGGGATAGCCATGTTGATGTCTTTTAAGGCATGGAAGCTGCCGTAGTACAGATCCATGTCGCGGATCTCGAATTTATTCAAAATAGTCCTCCGATTATAAATAATAGATAATAGATAATAAATAATAAATAGGGTGTGCCGCCCGCGGCGGCACATTTTTACAACAAAGTGCACCCCTTTTTGCGGGCAGTCCGGGGGCGTTTCCTCCGCCCTTGTACAACCTTATAAGGGGGCATTTGGTTTTTGAATGTTCCGCCAAGGGCGGAACTCCTTTTTTATTATTTATTATTTCTTATTTCTTATTTGTTTCACTGTCTATTTGCTTTCTTTTACTGTCTATTCGCACTCAATTTCCGTGCCACCACGCCGCTGAAGGTATTGATGACCAGCACCAGCACCAGCAGCACCACGGCGGTGCCGTAGGTCTGGTTGATGTACAGCCCCTCGCTGGAAAGCAGGTACATATGCACCGCCAGGGTGCGGGTGGAGCTGAACACCGAGTTCGCCACCTTGGGCAGCGTGCTGGCGGTGTAGATCAGCGCGGCGGTTTCGCCCACGATGCGCCCCGTTGCCAGAATCACGCCGGACAGAACGCCGGGCATGGCGCTGGGCAGCACCACGCGGAACACCGTGCGCAGCTTACCGGCACCCAGGCCGAAGCTGCCCTCGCGGTAGGAATCCGGCACCGCCAGCAGGGCTTCCTCGGTGGTGCGCATAATGACCGGCAGCACCATAATGGCCAGCGTAAAGGCGCCCGCCATCAGGCTGTAGCCCCAGTGCAGCGCGTTGACAAAGAACAGCATACCGAACAAGCCGTACACAATGGACGGGATGCCCTGCAGCGTTTCGGTGGTGATGCGTACCAGACGCACCAGCTTGCTGCCGCGCGGGGCGTACTCCACCAGCCAGATGGCCGCAAAGACGCCCAGCGGCGTGGCAACGACCAGCGAGAAGGCGGTCATAAACAGGGTGTTGATGAGCGCGGGCACCAGCGAAACGTTGTCGGAGGTGTACTCCCACGCGAAAAGCTCCGGCTTGAGGTTGGGGATGCCCATGACCAGAATATACCCGATCAAAAACACCAGCACGGCGGCGGTCAGCAGTGCTGCCAGCCCCACAAGCCCCCGCAGCACAGCCGCCTGTACGCGGGCGGAGGTGCGGTTTTTGCCGGCGGGCAGCACGGTCTGCACGCGCGCCGGGGCGGCGGCGGTGCGGGCATTGGCGGTAACATCAGGCATGGTCGCTGCCCCCTTTCACAAGGCTGAAGCAAAGGTTGATCAGCAGAATAAAGACGAACAGCACCACGCCGGTGGCGATCAGGCTTTCGCGGTGCAGGTCGGTGGCGTAGCCCATCTCCATAACAATGTTGGAGGTCATCGTGCGCAAGCCCTTGAACAGCCCCTGCGGCATCCAGGTTTGGTTGCCCGCCACCATGACGACGGCCATCGTTTCCCCGACGGCGCGGCCGATTCCCAGGATAATTGCCGACAGAACGCCGCTTTTTGCCGCAGGCAGCACCACCGAAAAGACGCTGCGCTCATGCGTGGCACCCAAGGCAAGGCTGCCCTCGTAGTAGTTTTGGGGTACCGCGTCCAGGCTGGTTTTGCTGACCGTGATGACGGTGGGCAGAATCATAATGCCCAGCAGTACGCTGGCGGTGAACAGGCTCATGCCCTTGCCGCCCTTGATTTGCAAAACCTGGGTAAAGAACGGCGTTTTGACCATCGCCTGCACGGCGGGTACCAGCACGATCATGCCGAAAAAGCCGTACACGACCGACGGGATACCTGCCAGCAGCTGCACGGCGGGCAGCATAAAGCGGTTGATGCCGCGTGATGCAAAGCGCGACATATACACGGCGGTCAGCACGCCCAGCGGCACACCGACAAGGATGGCCCCCGCCGTGACGTACACCGAGCCGAGGATCATCGGCAGGATGCCGTAGATATCGCTGCCGGGCTTCCACGTTTTGCCCAGCAGGAACTTGAGGGGGCCGATCTCAAACAGCGTAGGTATGCCGTTTGCGAACAGGAACACACAGATCAGCACCACCGCCGCAATGGACAGGCAGGCACAGAGGGTGAAAACGAGTTTCATCAGGTTCTCGGTGAATTTGTTTGACATAGCAGACTCCTTTGGCGGCAGCAAAAAGGCTTCCCCCTGTGGGGGAAGCTGTCCGCGCAGCGGACTGATGAGGGGGAAATTTGCGGCGGTTGCCCATTTGCCCGGCGGGGTGAGGTCACCCCGCCCGCGGTCAAATGGCGGCGCAAAAATCACAGATTCGTCCGTAGGGGCGGCATATATGCCGCCCGTTGCAGCCATCGCGGCAAATCAATCCAACGGGTAAACCGCACGGGACGCATATATGCGTCCCCTACAACCCCGCCGGAAACAGCGAACCATTCCGGCAGTGCGCGGCAACGCACGTTTCTCCCAAGGGAGAAGGCTTTTGGTTGATTTATTCTACCTCATCCCAGGTGGTGACCTCGCCGACATAGATGCTCTTAATCTGGTCAACGGTCAGGTTCTCGACGGGGTTCTCGGGGTTGACGACAACGGCGATGCCGTCCATGGCCAGCACGGTTGCCTTGGCACCGGCCTCGGTTTCGCTGTCCTTCAGCTCGCGGCTGGCAAGACCGATGGTGTAACTGCCGTCCAGTGCGCCGGAAACACCGGTGGTGGAGTCGGTGGTCAGATGCTCGATCTCGGCGTTGGGGTTGACGGTTTTGTACGCTTCCACGAGCTTTTCCATCAAAGGTGCCACGCTGGAGGAGCCGCCCACGACGATCTTGCCGGCGGGCTGGGCACTGGTGAAGGCCTCGCCCTCGCTGCCGATGTAGCCCTTGTCGGTGGCAAGTGCCTGACCGTCAGCGCTCAGGCAGTAGGCGATGAAGTCCACGGCCACGGGGTCGGTGGCGTCGCCGTTGGTGACGATGTTGAACGGACGGGCGAGGGTGTAGCTGCCGTCCTTGACGGTGTCGGCACCCGCTTTGACGCCGTCCACGGTGACGGCCTTGACGGTGTCATTCAGGGAGCCAAGGCTGATGTAGCCGATGGCGGTGGGATCGTTGGCGACGGCAGTCATAACGCCGTTGGTGCTGCTCTGCACGGCGGCGGCTTCGGTCGTCATATCGACCTTTTTGCCGTCGGCGTCCTTCTGCTCGACGCCGGTCAGCTCAATAAAAGCGCCGCGGGTGCCGGAGCCGTCCTCACGGGTGAACACGGCAATATCCTGCGCGGTGTCAAAGGCATCGGCGGCAGCGGAGGAGGCCTCGACGGAAGATGCCTCGGAGGAGGCGGGGGCAGAACCGCAGGCAGCCAGACTTGCCAGCATGGCGACGGACAACACAGAAGCGGTAATAACGTTATGTTTCATAGTTCTACTTTCTCACTTTCTGTTCCGATCGGAACAGCTTTATTGTAGCGCGGTTTCGGCGCCGCTGCGACCATGCGCATGTACAATCGCCGTAAAGCTTTTGCAAAAAAAATCCCGCCCTTGCAAAAGAATTGTAAAGTTGGTAAAATCGAAGTGCAGGGAAGTTAGGTGGTGAGGGGCTGCCTGCCGGACGCTGCCCCCTCATCCGGCGCGTTCCGCGCCACCTTCTCCCAAAGGGAGAAGGCTTTTGGCTTCCCCCTTTTTCCACCTTATATAAAGGAGCTTATATGGAATACGTCATCCGTCCCATTGCGACCATTCACACGGATTTCCCCGATAAATTCGGCATCCCGCGCCAAAGCGGCCTTGTCAAAGAATTGACCGCCCGCATCGTGCTGGAGCCGGAATACCGCGACCCCAACGCGCTCACCGGGCTGACCGAGTACAGCCATCTGTGGCTGATCTGGCAGTTTTCCACCGTGGCGCAGGAGTACGCTGCCGGGCGCAAGTGGCGCCCCACTGTGCGCCCGCCGCGCCTGGGCGGCAACGTGCGGCGCGGCGTGTTTGCGACCCGCAGCCCCTACCGCCCCAACGCGCTGGGGCTGAGCTGCGTGGAATTGGTGGGCGTGGACGGCTGCGACATTTTGGTGCGCGGGGCAGATCTTCTGGATGGCACGCCGATTTTTGACATCAAGCCGTATCTGCCGTATGTGGACGCCCACCCGCAGGCGCGGGGGAGTTTTTCCGATCTTACGGCGGATTACGCCCTGCAGGTGCAGTGCGACCCCTCGCTTTTGGAAAAATTGCCCGCCGAAAAGCGCGCGGGGCTGCTGGGTGTTTTGCGCTCCGACCCGCGCCCGGCGTACCAGCACGACCCCGACCGCGTGTACAAATTGACCTTCGGCGGGGCGGAGGTGTCGTTTCGGGTGGTGGAGGACACCGTAATTGTGGAGAGTGTAGAGTGTAGATAATGTGTGCCGCCCGCCGGGCGGCACGTTTTTATTCCTGACGGTTCGACATTTCCGGCAGGTTTGTAGGGGACGCATATATGCGTCCCGTGCCGTTTGCCCGATAGGTTGCATTACCGGGTTGGCTGCAACGGGCGGCATATATGCCGCCCCTACGAATGACCCGATAGGTTAACGCTGCCGCAAAGTCGCGGGCGGGGCGTGCCCCGCCCCTACAAGCCAAGCCGTGCGTTTCGCGTTACCGCATAGTCGCGGGATGCAGTGGTTTCTCTTAAATGTGCCCGCGCGGCGGGCACTCCTGATTCATTATTTATTATCTATTATCTCTTATTTATTTGCGCCAACCGTCCGGCTCACGCAAACAGTCCCCTTTATCGTACCCTCTCCGCCCCGTTTCCGCCCCGTTTTGTTCAATCTGGTCAAAATGCACACTTCACACCAAAAAATATGTGCAACATTCTAAGAAAAACCCCTTTACGAATGGGGTCATTTTTTGGTACAATAAAGCTATGCAAAAGCGCTTTTCTGCAAGTGCGCCCGGAGCAAAATTTGGGCAAATGCGCAAAGGGGCGTGGGCCTGTGCGGGTTCCCCCGCACGGAATGCAAATCACTCTAATGAAAACGGAGGAAGAAAAATGCCCAGAGCAAAACAGTCTATGGATGGCAATACCGCGGCTGCGCATGTAGCTTATGCGTTTACCGATGTAGCTGCTATCTATCCTATCACCCCCTCCAGCCCTATGGCCGACACTGTTGACCAGTGGAGTGCCGCAGGTCTGAAGAACATCTTCGGCAACCAGGTCAAGGTTGTTGAGATGGAGTCCGAAGCCGGTGCCGCCGGTGCTGTGCACGGTTCTCTCGGAACCGGTGCCATCACCACCACCTTCACCGCTTCCCAGGGTCTGCTGCTGATGATCCCCAACATGTACAAGATCGCAGCCGAGCAGCTGCCCTGCGTCTTCGACGTGTCTGCCCGTACCGTTGCTACCCAGTCCCTGAACATCTTCGGTGACCACAGCGACG
>USNZ01000066.1 GCA_900556255.1 uncultured Oscillospiraceae bacterium | reverse complement strand
AACGAGGACGAGCTGCGCGAGACCCTGAACGCCAACGGCGGGCAGGAAACCTGGCAGTTCATCAACTCGCTTTTCTTTGCCGACATCACGGTTGCCGGCAACGAAACCGCGCTGGGCCTGTTCTATCTGATCGGGCAGTTGTTTGTGCGTTCCCTGCAGCTGATCATTGTCCCGATGGTGTTCTGTTCCATCGTGCTGGCCATGGTCCGCATTTCCGATTCCCGCAAGCTGGGCCGCCTGTCCACCAAGACGCTGGGCTGCTTCTTTTTGACCACCGCCGTTTCCCTGCTGATCGCCGGTATCGTGGGCTTTGTGGCCTACAAGCTGGGTGCGTTTTCCCACACCGTGCTGGGCGACGTCACCGCTTCCACCGGTTCGACCGGCTCCAACCCGCTGATGATCGTGCTGAACGCCGTGCCCAACAACCTGACGGCCGCCTTCTCCAACAACGGCGGTGTGCTGGCCATCGTGGTGGTGGCCGTGACCGTGGGCGTCGTCATCAACAATTCCGACAAGGAATTTGACGTGCTGATCCGCCTGTGCGATGAGACTTCCGCCATTATCACCGGCCTGCTGACCATCATTGTCAACAAGTTCGGCCCCATTGCCATCTTCTGCCTGCTGACCCGCACCTTTGCCGCCTACGGCATCAACTACCTGACCCCCGCGCTGGCCTATGTCTGCATCACCGTTGTGCTGCTGCTGACCGTGCTGGTTGTGGGCTACGGCCTGTTTGTACGCATTACCACCGGTATGAGTGGCCTGACCTTCGTCAAAAAGATCGCCAAGGTTGCCATGTTCGGTTTCTCCACCTCCAGTTCTGCTGCCACCCTGCCGTTGAACCTCCAGACCACCATCGAGGAATTGGGCGTTGACGAGGAAGTTGCCTCCTTCGTGCTGCCCCTGGGCATGACCGTCAATATGGACGGCACCGCCATTATGCAGGTCATCGCCGCCATCTTCATTGCCACCTGCGGCGGCTATGAGGTCACCTTCGGTTCCATCTTTATGATCGGTGTGCTGGCGCTGGTTGCGTCCATCGGCACGCCCGCCGCCCCCGGTGCCGGTGCCGTGATTTTGTTCACCATCCTGTCCGGTATGGGCTACGGCAACGATATGGCGCTGATGGCCTACACCATCATTCTGGCCATCAACCGCCCCATTGAGATGCTGGTCACCTCCCTGAACGTGGTCGGTGACGCTGCCTGCTCTATCGCCGTCGCCAACAGCGAAGGCCAGCTGAACAAAGAGGTATTTAATAAGGTAGCTGAATAATATTCTCAGCGTTCAGAGTTACGATTCGGTGTGCCCGCGCAAGCGGGCACATTTTTTATATGATGCGATGTGGCGGGGGGACCCCACCCCGCCGGGGGATTGTGCGGTACCCGCAATATTGCACGGGCGGCATATATGCCGCCCCTACGGAGTGGTCAATTTTTGTTGCCACGCAATCCCGTGATGGTTCGGTACTTCCCGCAGGTTTGTAGGGGACGCATATATGCGTCCCGTGCGGTTTGCCCGTGGTGCTCGAAATTGCCGTTTTGCCGCCCCGGGCAATCATAAAATCCCCGTAAATCCGGCAGTTTCTCTTTACAAACGCCCGCCTCTCTGCTATAATAAGCGCAGATAAAAGGGAGTAAAGGGCAGTTCCGCTGCGGCGGGCTGCTGCATAGCAGCGTCATCACGGCGGAGAACGCCCGGTGCTATGTGTTCGCTTGAGACTTTTGTCGCAGATATTGGCTGCGGCAGGGGTCTTTTTTTCTTGCCGCAAAATCTTGGAGGAGGCAAGAGAACCTATGAATTTTTTGAACACATTCGCCGCGCTGTTTTCCAACTTCGGAAACCTGACCTGGCAGATGGTGGTCATGTGGGGCATCGGTGCCCTGCTGATCTACCTGGCCATCGTCAAAAAAATGGAGCCGAGCCTGCTGCTGCCGATGGGTTTCGGCGCGATTCTCGTCAACCTGCCGCTGTCGGGTGCCATCACCCAGGGCGACACGGTGGGACCCATCTCGGCGCTGTTTGACGCCGGTATGTCCAACGAGCTGTTTCCCCTGCTGCTGTTCATCGGCATCGGTGCCATGATCGACTTCGGCCCGCTGCTGGAAAAGCCGTGGCTGATGCTGTTCGGCGCGGCGGCACAGTTCGGCATCTTTTTCACGCTGTTTCTGGCGGGCTTTTTCTTTGACATCAAGGACGCCGCGTCCATCGCCGTGATCGGCGCAGCGGACGGCCCCACGGCCATTTTTGTCGCCAACACGCTGAATTCACAGTATCTGGGTGCCATTATGGTGGCGGCGTACAGCTACATGGCGCTGGTGCCCATCGTGCAGCCGCCCGTCATTCGGCTGCTGACCACCCAAAAGGAGCGCCGCATCCGCATGGCCTACCAAAAGGGTAATGTCAGCCAGCTGACCAAGATTCTGTTCCCCGTTGTGGTCACCGTGATTGCCGGTATGGTCGCCCCCGCCAGCGTGGCGCTGGTCGGCTTTTTGATGTTCGGCAACCTGCTGCGCGAGTGCGGCGTGCTGAACGCCCTGAGCGAGACTGCCCAGAACGTGCTGGCCAACCTGATCACCATTGTACTGGGCCTGACGGTGGCCGGGCAGATGACCGCCGACAAGTTCGTGCGCCCCGACACGCTGCTGATCCTGGCGCTGGGCCTGGTCGCCTTTGTGTTTGACACGGCGGGCGGCGTACTGTTTGCCAAGCTGCTGAACCTGTTCCTGCCCGAGGGCAAAAAGCTGAACCCCATGATCGGCGCGGCGGGCATTTCCGCCTTCCCGATGAGTGGCCGCGTTGTCAACAAAATGGGCCTTGAGGAGGACAACCAGAATTTCCTGCTGATGTATTCCATCAGCGTAAATGTTTCGGGCCAGATCGCGTCGGTCATTGCCGGCGGCCTGATTCTGACCCTGATGGCGTAAGGAGGTACCTATGCTACATCTTTCTTCCTGGATGACCACGCTGCCGATGATGATCATTGGCATGGTGGGCGTAATTCTCGTGATCGGCGTTGTGGTTCTGGCCGTCATGCTGCTGAACCGCCTGACCTCCGGCAAATAAGCCCGAACGGTTTTTTCCCGCAACAGCAAAGCCCGGCAGTACGTTTTGTACTGCCGGGCTTTATTTATTCAATTTGTAATATTACGTTTGTGCTGCGCCGTCCACCTGCAGGATTTCGCCGGTGATGTAGCTGGCCAAATCGCTGGCCAGGAACAGGAACGCATTGGCGACCTCCTCCGGCTCGCCCATGCGGCCGAGAGGAATGGGTGCGCAGACCCGCTGCACGATTTCCTGCGGGAGGTTAGCCACCATGTCGGTGCGGGTCACGCCGGGTGCCACCGCGTTGACGCGGATGTTATCGCGCCCCAACTCGCGCGCCAGGCTGCGGGTCATGCCATTGACGGCAAACTTGCTGGTGGGGTAGCCCACGCCGGACGGCTGACCGTACAGGCTGACCATGGAACTGGTGTTGATGATGCTGCCGCCGCCCTGTGCCTTCATGCGCGGTGCGGCCGCGCGGCAGCCGTTGAACACCGCCGAAACGTTCAGCCGCATAATCTTTTCAAACGCCTCGGGCGTGTAGTCGTACAGCGGCTCCCGCGCCGAGATGCCCGCATTGTTTACCAGAATGTCAATGCGGCCAAAGGCTTTTTCCACCTCGGCAAAGGCGGCATCGACGGCGGCGTAGTCCGTCAGGTCGGGTGCCATGCCGATGACCTCCCAGTCGGGATTTTCCGCCTTCAGCGCGGCCAGCGCCTTGTCCACGGTTTCCTGACGGGAGCCGAACAGCGCGACCGATGCACCGTTTTTGAGAAAACTCTGCACCACGGCAAAGCCGATGCCGCGCGTGCCGCCGGTTACAATGGCCTTTTTTCCTTGAAGCAACATAGTGTGGATCCCTCCCTGTTTGGTAGTAAATGTAGAGCAACACATAACATGTTTTTTCTTTTGCAGGCATTATAACACAGTTTTGGGGCAATGTCAATTTGCACAAAATCTTTTATTTTTGTGCAAAACTTATTGTCTTAACAGTAGATGTGTCCCTTCGCACACCGCTTGACGGCAGGCGATGCCTTAAAACAAATCCAACATGGCATCGAGGTAAATTTCTTCCCTCACACGCAGCTGATATTCCGGTTTGGTCATGTAATACAAAAGGAACTCCAAAATCAGCGCACTGCCCAGGCCGCGCCCCTCGATTTTGAACTGAGAGAAGCCCATCGGCAGGTAGGTGTTTTGGATGTCCTGCACACTGATAAAGCCGGGGTTTTGCATCGCGGCGGAAAACCGATACCCCCGTCCGCCGTCCGCTGCGGGGCAGCGGTGCTCGGCATCGGGCAGGCCCAGGTTTTTGCGGCTGACGGCCTCATAGCAGGCTTTGCGCGCCGTGCAGGCGAAATCGCAGCACTCGTTGCACAAAAATTCCACCTTATCCTTCTGTGCGGCAGGCAGCAGCCGCAGACGGTCAAACGCCTTGTTCAGGCGGAAATCCGGCACGACAAAGCGAAATTCCGGACGCTGCACCTCGTGCAGGAAATCGGCATAGGCGGTCAGCACCTTGGTGGTTGACGAAACAAAATACAGCGAAGGATAGTTGGTTTTCAGGTAGTCCAGCAGCAAATCGGAATACACGATGACCCCGTTTTGCGGCGTCTGCGACTCGGCAAACAGGCGGCACAGGCGGTTGCATTTTGCGTCGTGCAGGTGTTCGGGCTGCAGAAGCGAATTGCTGAAGGTCAGCCGCGCCGAAATGCCGTACTCCCGCAGCAGGGCCAGCACCTCGCGGGCAGAGTTTTCGCCAAAGCCGGCGCGGCCGCCGCCCCACAGGCAGTCTGCGGGGGCGCCGTAGATCGAGCCAATGTCGCACCATGGGTAAAACCAGTCCCGATGTTCACGGTACAGCGGCAAAAAAGCGCGGTACAGCTCGTAAAATTCAAACAATCCGGGCAGATGATAGCAGGCGGTTCGGCTCATGGCGGTTCTCCTTGCGTAAGGTTTCTTTCTTCCATTAAAATAAAACCGCGCGCTCTTGTCAATCTTTTTTACAAAATTCGACTGTCAGCGGCGGAAAATTCATTTTTTTCTACAATTTACACGTTCTTTTGTCGGTGTTATAATAATTTTACAATAAGGAAAGAGAGGTCATTGTATGAAAAATTCCCCTGCTCTGTCCGAGGCTGCCTTTCAGCTGGACGGAAAAATGCCCCTGAAACAAGCCATCCCGCTGGGTTTGCAGCATGTTCTGGCGATGTTTGTGGGCAACCTGACCCCGCTGCTGATCATTACCGGCACCTGCGGGCTGGCGGGCGGCGAGTTTGCCGACCTGCAATTACAGCTTTTGCAAAACGCCATGCTGGTGGCGGGCATTGTAACGCTGGTGCAGCTGTTCACCATCGGACCCATCGGCGGCAAGGTACCTATTATTATGGGCACGTCCTCCGGGTTTATCGGGGTGTTCAACAGCGTGGCCGCCACCATGGGCGGCGGCGTACTGGCCTATGGTGCCATTATGGGCGCGTCCATCATCGGCGGCCTGTTTGAAACCGTGCTGGGCTTTTTCTTAAAGCCGCTGCGCAAGTTCTTCCCCAGTGTCGTCACGGGCACGGTGGTCATGTCCATCGGCCTGAGCCTGATTTCCGTCGGCATCAATTCCTTCGGCGGCGGCAACAACGCCAAGGACTTCGGCTCGATGGAAAACCTGCTGCTGGCCCTGTTTGTGCTGGTCATGATCCTGGTTTTCAAGCACGGCACCAAAGGCTTTGCCAGCTCCAGCGCCATTTTGCTGGGCATCTTGTGCGGCTATGCGGCGGCCTTTGTTATGGGTCTGGTGCTGCCCACCACCGGCGTGACCGCCGACGGTGTGGAGTTTACCAAGGCATGGGTGCTGAACTGGGACAAGGTTGCCAATGCCTCTTGGTTTGAGATCCCTGCCCTGATGCCCGTCAAGCCGGTGTTTGACATGCGCGCCATCGCCCCCGTTATGATCATGTTTGTGGTCACGGCCGTGGAGACCGTGGGCGACATTTCCGGCGTGATGGAGGGCGGCCTCGGCCGCGAAGCCACCGACAAGGAGCTGGCGGGCGGCGTTATGTGCGACGGTCTGGGTTCCAGTTTTGCGGCGCTGTTCGGCGTGCTGCCCAACACTTCCTTCAGCCAGAACGTCGGTCTGGTTGCCATGACCAAGGTCGTCAACCGCTTTGCACTGGCAACGGGTGCGGTGTTCCTGATTTTGTGCGGCCTGTGCCCCAAGCTGGGCGCGCTGGTATCCATTATGCCGCAGTCGGTTCTGGGCGGTGCCGCCGTTATGATGTTCTCCTCCATTGTCATCAGCGGTATCCAGCTGATCACCAAGGAGCCGCTGACCCCGCGCAACCTGTCCATTGTGTCTGTCGCACTGGGCGTAGGCTACGGCATGGGTGCCAACACCGGTATTCTGGCCCAGACCCCTGAGGCCGTGCGTCTGGTGTTTGGCGGTTCCGGCATTGTGCCTGCCGCCATGGTAGCGATTTTGCTGAACATTGTGCTGCCGAAAGACGAAGTAAAGTAAGTTTGATTCGCCCCTGTTTGCCGTGTTTCGGCAGGCAGGGGCGGTTGTTTTGGGGGAAGCGGCGGTTTATTTTGCATATGGGCGGTGGAGAAATAATAAATAAGAAATAAGAAATAAGAAATAATAAATTTGGTGTGTCCGCCATGCGGACACTTTTTATACAATGCGATACGGGCGGGGTGACCCCACCCCGCCGGGGGATTTGGCGGTTACGGTAAAACGCCCATTTTCGGCAGGTTTGTAGGGGACGCATAAATGCGTCCCGTGCGGTTTGCCCGTTA
>USNZ01000065.1 GCA_900556255.1 uncultured Oscillospiraceae bacterium | reverse complement strand
CCCCCTTTAACTGTATTTCGGTATCGATTATTTGAAATAGCGATCCAGCAGACCCTGCATACCGCGGCCGTGGCGGGCTTCGTCCTTGGCCATTTCATGGACGGTGTCATGAATAGCGTCGAGGTTCAGCTCCTTGGCCTTCTTGGCCAGGTCCATCTTGCCGGCGCAGGCGCCGCACTCGGCGTCAACGCGCATCTGCAGGTTCTTCTTGGTGCTGTCGGTTACGACCTCACCCAGCAGCTCGGCAAACTTGGCGGCGTGCTCTGCTTCCTCAAAAGCGTAGCGCTTCCAAGCCTCGGCGATTTCGGGGTAGCCCTCGCGGTCGGCAACGCGGCTCATGGCCAGGTACATACCGACTTCGCTGCACTCACCCTGGAAGTTCTCGCGCAGACCCTGCACGATCTCCTCGGGGGCGTCCTTGCCCAGACCGACGACGTGCTCGGTGACGTAGGTGTTCTCTTTCTTCTCGATGAACTTAGAAGCCGGAGCCTTGCAGACCGGGCAGAAATCAGGAATAGAACCCTCGGCGATGTAGCCGCAAACGGTGCAAACATATTTAGTCATAATGGTGCCTCCTGTTGATTGTTATCATATTTATAAGACAAGTTCTTGTCTTTGTGTCTGTATTATACCGCACATGATCTGCGTTGTCAATAGGTTTACAAAATAAATTAGGAATAATTCTTAAAAATGGACGCGACTCTCCCCTGCTGCGGGCAGTGCCTTGAACAGTGCCTTGCTTATACTATAACTCAGGCTGCCCACAACCAGCCCCGCCACCAGCAGCACGGGCGCGTAACCCAGCGCCACGGTGTCCGAAAGCAGCAGCGCCGCGCCGCAAAGCTGGCCGATGTTGTGTGCCAGTGCGCCGCTGACGCAAAAAATGTACCCGCCGACACAGGGCAGAAAGTTCAGCGCCAGAAGCACGGCCAGTGACAGTCCGCCGCCGCACAGCGACAAAAAACCCGCGGTGGCCCCGCGTGTCAGCAGAGCGAACAGCGCCTTCAACAGAACCAGCGCGGCGGCATCACGGCGGCGCACAAACAGCAGCGCATACATGACCACCAGATTGGCAAGCCCTAACTTCATGGCGGGCATCAGCCCCAAAAGCGGCGTGACCATGCTTTCCAGATAAGAAAGCGCGATGGCCAGCGCAAACAGCATCCCGTTGCGGGCCACGGTGCGGGCGGTGCGGTTTCTCATGCAAAGTGACCTTTCCTTGTGGATTTTACTTTCTATCTTGAGTTTACGGCAGTTGCCGCGCAAAGTCAAGCGCGCGGCGCAAAGCACAAAAAATTTACAATCTCTGCGGCCCGCCATTCGACCGAAATGTCTTGAAATACCACACAAAATAGTGTATTCTAATAGTGTGCAGCGATGCCCCGCCCGTGCGGCGCTGCCATAATTAAACAACACCAAAGGAGAATACTCTTTTATGAAAAAACTGCTTTCTGTTGCCTTGTGCGCTTTGCTTTTGACCGGCTGCGGCGGTGCTGCCGCTTCCTCCGGCAGTGCCGAATCCACCCCCGCTTCCTCTGCCGTAAGCAGCGAGGCAGTCTCCTCCGACGCCGCGCAGGATTCTACCCCTGCCGAGAGCGTGGATCTGGACGGCATTGTTTCCGCGCTGGAGGCCGTCAACCCCATCGCCAACCCCCGTGCACTGGACGATTTCTCGGTGCAGAACGAGCTGCTGCTGACGATGGACAACATCGAGGCCTACAAGGGCGATGTGACCAACGATCAGGCAGACTGCGGCCTGGTATTTGCCGTGCAGGCCAAGCCCGGCAAGGCCGCTGACGTGGAGGCAGAGCTGAACGCCTACAAGGACAGCCTGGCCGCCAACGACCTGTATGCCGAGTTTGCCGACAAGGTCGCCCAGGCCAAGGACGCCCGCATTGTCAGCAAAGGCGACTGCGTGGTGCTGGTGATTGCCGGTGTGGGCGGCCCCGACTACGCGGACATTGACACCGCCATTGCCGCTGCCCTGAACTGAACCTGAGCCGTAACAAGGCCGCTGCCCTACGGCAGCGGCCTTGTTTTTTACCACTTTCAAAAGAGGAGAGCCTAGCATGGTCTTTAACAGTGTTGTGTTTCTGTTCGGCTTTTTGCCGTTGGCGCTGCTGCTGTATTATCTGGTGCCCGGTAAGCTGAAAAACGCCGTTCTGCTGCTGGAAAGCCTTGCCTTTTACTGCTGGACCGGGGTGCAGTACCTGCCGCTGATCGTGTTTCTGGTGGTGTTCAACTACATCTGGGGCCTGCTGGAGGAGTTTTTTACCCGTCGGCGTCCCCTGCTGCTGACGGTATCGGTGCTGGTCAACCTGGCGGCACTGGTGTATTTTAAGTATGCAAATTTCCTGATCGACAGCCTGAACGGCATCGCACAGCTGGGCATTGCCCGCCTGGACGTCGGCGCCGTGCTGCCGCTGGGCATCAGCTACTATATTTTTAAGATCATCAGCTATCAGGCCGATATCTGCACCGAAAAGATCAAGGCGGAAAAAGACCCCGTGACCTTTGCCGTCTATGTGCTGTTTTTCCCGCAGTTGATCGTAGGCCCCATCATCAAATA
Source organism: uncultured Oscillospiraceae bacterium (assembly GCA_900556255.1). GTDB lineage: Bacteria > Bacillota > Clostridia > Oscillospirales > Ruminococcaceae > Gemmiger. The sequence continues at coordinate 4,271 of USNZ01000065.1, read as the reverse complement.
CCGCGACATGGCCCCGCAGCTGCACAACACCCGCGACCGCTGCACCGCCGAGCTGGCGCAGACCGGCTGTGAGCTGTTCGTTTTCGGTCTGGCGCAAAAGGTCATACTGGCGGATTCCATCGGTGCCTTGTGGAGCGATATTATCGGCACGGGCGGCGTGGGGCTGGCGAATGTCTCGACCCCGCTGGCGTGGCTGGGCATTTTGGCCTATTCCCTGCAGCTGTACCTGGACTTTGCGGGCTTCAGCGCCATGAGCAACGGCCTGGCCGCCATGCTGGGCTTTGAATGTGCCGCCAACTTTGATTTGCCGTATATTTCCGGCAGCATTACAGAGTTCTGGCGTCGGTGGCATATCTCGCTGTCGGGCTGGTTCCGCGAGTACATTTATATCCCGCTGGGCGGCAACCGCAGGGGCGCTGCCCGCCAGATGCTGAATATGTTCGCCGTGTGGGCGGCCACCGGCATTTGGCACGGCGCAAGCTGGAACTTTATCGTGTGGGGGCTGTACTATTTTGTGCTGCTGGCCGTCGAAAAACAGTTCCTGCTGCCGTACCTGAAAAAAGGCCGCATCTGGCCGCACCTGTACACCCTGTTCTTTGTGGTGCTGGGCTGGGGCATCTTTACCGCCAACCAGCCCGGCGCGCCGCTGGGGCTTTTGCTGCAAAAGCTGTTTGTGCCGCAGGGGGGGATTTCGGCGGTGTATTATCTGCGCAACTACGGGGTATTTTTGCTGCTGGGCTGTGTGTTTTCTTCGGCGCTGCCGCGCAAACTCTGGCAAAAGCTGGAGCGCTGCACCCCCGTGCGGCTGGTGCTGTTTGCCGCTGTTGCGGTGCTGAGCGTGGCCTATGTGGTGGCCGCCACCAATGCCACGGCGCTGTACGCCAATTTCTGAAAGGAGGATACGCTGTATGGACAAGGTCATTTACCGCAAAAACACGGGCAAAAAACGGGGCTATCCCCTGCTGACGCTCTCGGCCGTGCTGATGTTCGGCTTGTGGGCAAGACGGCCTTTGCGGCGGTCAACCTGATGTGGCCCAAGCGCGATGTGCTGGAGCTGGAAAACCGCAAGGCGGCGGCGCTGCCGGCGTTCCGCGTGCAGGATATGCTGGACGGCAGCTGGCAGGCGGGGCTGGGCCGCTGGATGCAGGACCGAATTGCCCTGCGCGATGTCTGGGTGAACACCCAGCGCGCCGTGGACGAGACACTGTTTGCCAAGGCGGAGGAAAACGGCATTTTGCTGGGCAGGGGGCATTGGATGTTCACCAAGCTGTTTACCGTGAACGAGGCCACCCAAAAACAGCTAGACAAAAACGTGCAGGCGGTCTGTGATTTTGCCGCTGCCCACCCCGGCAAGGTGACGTTTGTGCTGGCCCCCTCGGCCAGCGTCATCTACCCCGAAATGCTGCCTGCCGGTGCGCCGATGGCGGACGAGAACGCCCTGCTGGACGGTATTTTTGCCGAGGTATCCAAAACGGCCGATGTCATCGACCTGCGCGAAACCTTTACCGCCGACAAACAGGAGTACCTGTATTTTAAGACCGACCACCACTGGACGACCCACGGCGCGTACCGCGCATATGAGCAGTTCTGCCGCCAAAAGGGGCTGAAACCCTTTGATACCGCCGCGCATGAGGCCGTGACGGTGCCGGATTTTCAGGGCACGCATTACTCCGCCACGCGGCTGTGGAACGTGGAAAACGACGAGATCGTCTACTATCCCCTGCCCAACCGAATGACGATTTTCAGCATTGTGGGCGAGGCGCAGTACGAGCCGCAGACTACCGAAACCCTGATCAACACCGAAAAATTTGCCGCGCGGGATAAGTACGCCGCCTTTTTGGACGGCAACAACGGCTATTCCGAAATTGAGGGCGACGGCGAGGGCAGCATCCTGGTGGTCAAGGACAGCTACGCCAACAGCTTTGTGCCCTACCTGACCGCCAACTACAAGAAGATCGGCGTGGTGGATTTCCGCAATTTCAAGTACGGGCTGGATTCCACGATGGAAAAAATGGGCTACGATGAGGTGCTGGTCTTGTACAACTTCCAGACCTTTATCAGCGATGCCAACCTGATCTATATCACACGACCCACTACGATACAATAATCAGCCTTGGGGGCTGCGGCTTGTCCGCAGCCCCTGTTTTGTTGGCGCACTGCCGCCAGAACGCAAAATGGTAGAGGTCTGCCCCTGCGGCGGCCGCATCGCCGCACAGCGCCCCGTAGGCGGCGCACAGGGCGGTTTCAAAAGTGGCAGAGACATCCTGCCCGTCGGTGTCGTCCGACAGCTCCTGCAGCTGCGTATCGCGCAGATAGAGGTGCAGCGTTTCGCCGTCGCAGACAAGATTGGTTTTGGCGTTTACGCTGTAGGAACCAAAGCGGCAGCGCAGCGCCGCGGCGTGTCCCGCCAGCACTGCCGCCAGCTGAGCCTGCAGGGGCTGCTCGTACAATACGGAGGTGTCGGGGGTCAGCAGCCGCATGGCGTAGCCTTCGGGGCGAAACACCGGGATGACAAACCCCGCATCACTGCTGAAAAGCTGCTGTAAACCGAAATGCAGCCGATTTTGCCGCAGCGTCTGCTGCATGGCGGGCAAAAGTGCGGCGGGGTCACTGCCGAGGGTCTGCACAAGAAAAAGGGAAATCTCGGGCGCGGGGGCGGCGCGCTCATACAATAGTTCCCCCAGCTGCCGCGCCTGCTGCCAGGTGGAACCTTCGGGAAAGGCGGCCAACTCCAGCTGCCCGTAAAAGACCTCGCCGGGCAGTGCCTCCTCGGCGGCGGAGAGCGCCTGTGCGGGCGTTGCAGCGGCTGCCGTGGTGACGGTGCAGGCATCGGCAGTGTCGCTTTTCGGGTCGGCGGCAAGCAGTACGGCGGCGTAGCCGCTGCCCTGCTTTTGCCAGAACACCGCCCGCACGATGGTGCGCTGAGAGAGAGAAGTGCCCGCGCAGCCGCAGAGCAGCAGCGCGGCAATCAATGGGACGAACCTTTTTTGCATAGCGATACCAACCCCCCTCCTGCAATGACGGTGCCCGCCAACAGCTGGCACAGTGTGTTGCGCAGCCGAAAAGCGGCATCAAGATCCAGCTTGCGAAGCAGCACGCACAAAAACCAAACGCCGCCGATGAACATTGGAAAATGGCGCAAGGGCGTTGCATTTTTGCAAGACTCCCCGCCGGACAGACGGGTGACGGCGTACAGATAGAGCGCGATTTTGAGTGTGACGGCCATCACCCACAGGGTCAGCTGCAGCCAGTCCAGCCGATGAAACACCGAAACGCCGCCGCTGCGGGCGGCGGCATGCAGCGGGTCGGCCTGCCGAAACATCGCATCGCCGTAAAACAGCGCCAGCAAAAAATGTGCGCCCACGTCCGCCCCCAGGGCAAGCGCCGCCAGCCTGCCCGCCGTGCGGCGCTCCTGCTTTTGCGGTGCGGGCCAAAGCGCGGGCAGCAGGTATTCGGGGAAAAGCGTCAGCTGGTCGGCGGCTGCTGTGCCCAGTTGTGCCGGCGTCAGCGGGCGCGCCGACAGGTTGGGCAGGCGCAGAAACGGCGCGGCAGACAAAAGCAGCAGCACCCCCGCCCCTGCCAAAAGGCACAAAACAGCGTAGGCGCTTTGGGATAAAGCCGACACCCGACGCAGGTATAAAACGGGCAAAAGCAGCAAAAGGCAGACGGCAGACAGCCGAATGCTGCCGGGGTAGATGCGCTGTATCAGCGCGGCCAGGCGCAAAATTTCCAACACGCAGGAGAAAATCAGCAGGGCGGCAAAGGGCCGAGAGACGGCCTGCCCGATGCCCGCCACCGAAAAGCCGTAGGAAAACAGCAGACACACGGTGGCCAGTATCGGTGCGCAGAGCAGCGCCGCAAAAAAGCCCGCGCGCGGCAGATAGGCCGTTTGGCTGCGCAGCAGCACGTTGGACAAAAGCCCCACCAGCAGGGCGGCGTACAGGTTTGGGGATTCACGTTTCATCGCGGCCGAGCACCTCCCCTGCCTTGGCCAGCCTGGACCAGATGCTGCGCACAAAGCCGTCCCGCCAGGCGGCCGGCCCCGGCGGCATCAGCGGGTAGAGATAGTCATAGCCGAAGGGTTCGCTGCCGCAGGCCATCGCCAGCACGGTCAGCGCGGCGGCGGCCAGCCCCGGTACCCCGAAACAGCCCGCCAGAAGAATGACCGCAAAGCGGAACAGAATGGTCTGCTCATACAGGGAAGGAACCGCCAGCGTAGCCACGGTGGCGGCGGCAGCGGTCGTCAGGATAGGCACACTGAGGATACCCGC
>USNZ01000064.1 GCA_900556255.1 uncultured Oscillospiraceae bacterium | reverse complement strand
GTGATATCATCGGCGTCAAGGGCGAAGTGTTCCGCACCAAGATGGGCGAGATTTCGGTGCGCATCAGCGAGCTGACCCTGCTGTCCAAGAGCCTGCTGCCCCTGCCCGAAAAGTTCCACGGTCTGACCGACCGCGAGGCCCGCTACCGCCAGCGCTACGTTGACCTGATCGTAAACCCCGATGTGCGCCGCGCCTTTGAGGTGCGCAGCAAGTTCATCAAGCATCTGCGCAACTATCTGGACGAGCGCGGCTATATGGAAGTCGAAACCCCCGTGCTGAATACCATCGCCGGCGGTGCCGCTGCCCGCCCGTTCATCACCCACCACAACACGCTGGACATTGATATGTACCTGCGCATCGCCACCGAGCTGCCGCTGAAGCGTCTGATCGTCGGCGGCATCGACCGCGTGTACGAGGTGGGCCGTATCTTCCGCAACGAGGGTATGGACCCCAAGCACAACCCTGAGTTCACCACCGTGGAGCTGTATCAGGCTTACGCCGACTTCCACGATATGATGGACATTGCCGAGGGCGTACTGTCCAGCGCCGCCATGGAGATTCTGGGTACCTATGAGATCGAATGGCTGGGCAACAAGATCGACTTGACCCCCGGCTGGCGCCGCATGACGATGATCGAAGCCGTGCGCGAGTATGTGGGCATCGACTTTGACGCCATCACCGATGACGCCGAGGCTGTGGCAGCCGCCAATGCCAAGGGCGTTGAGCTGAACCCCGCCGCCGAGCCGACCTGGGGCAACGCCTTGTACGCCTGCTTTGACCAGAAGGTCGAGGAGCATCTGATTCAGCCCACCTTTATTACGATGTACCCCGTCGAGGTCAGCCCGCTGACCAAGCGCAGCCCCGAGGATCCGCGCCTGACCGAACGCTTTGAGTTCTTTATCAACCACAGCGAGATGGGCAACGCTTACAGCGAGCTGAACGACCCGCTGGATCAGCGCAACCGCTTTGTCAAGCAGGCGGAGCAGCGCGACCGCGGCGACGACGAGGCCGAGATGATCGATGAGGATTTCCTCACCGCCATGGAGTACGGCATGCCCCCGACGGGCGGCATGGGCATCGGCATCGACCGCTGCGTCATGATGCTGACCAACTCCGACTCCATCCGCGACGTCATCCTGTTCCCCACGATGAAGCCGTTGGACACTCCCAAGTCGGAGAAAAAGCCTGAGGAAGTCGGCATCATCGGCGGAGCTAAGGGCGCAGTCGAGATTGAAATTAAGGACGAGCCGATCGACTTCTCCCATGTAAAGATTGAGCCGATTTTTGAGGAAATGGTGGACTTTGAAACCTTTGCCAAGTCCGATTTCCGCGCCGTCAAGATTCTGGCGTGCGAAGCAGTACCGAGGTCCAAGAAGCTGCTGAAGTTCACCTTGGATGACGGCGTGCGCAAGGACCGCGTGATTTTAAGCGGCATCCACGAGTATTACGAGCCGGAACAGCTGGTCGGCAAGACCGCCATTGCCATCGTCAACCTGCCCCCGCGCAAGATGATGGGCATCGCCTCCGAGGGTATGCTGATTTCCGCTGTGCATGAGGAGGACGGTCACGAGGGCTTGAACCTGCTCATGGTGGACGACCGCATCCCCGCCGGTGCCAAGCTGTACTAAGCCGCATCGACAGTTTTCGCAAAGGGCTTGACGCACCCCCTCGTTTTGTACTATAATAAATCAGTCGGGCAATCGCTCGGCTGTAACGAGGTGTTGCGCAGTTGGTAGCGCGCGTGGTTTGGGACCACGAGGCCGCAGGTTCGAGTCCTGTCACCTCGATATAAGACCGCAGATACTTAGGTATCTGCGGTTTTTGTTTCTTGGCACAAAATTATGCCCGTCACCCTTTTGGGGGTGGCGGGCATAGTATGTTACAGCAGTTCGGTTATTCAAGGTTGCCGGTTAGCAGCATGACGGCGGTCAAGGCGGTCAGGGGTGCTGTCTCGCAGCGCAGGATACGCGGGCCAAGACCCACAGTCACGGCACCGGCGGCCTTGGCGGCGGCAGCTTCTTCTGTGGAAAAGCCGCCCTCGCTGCCTGTGATGATGGCAATTTTTTTGGCGCAGCCGGGTTTCAGCACTTCGCGCAGCGGCACACCGCCGCCCTCATAGAAAAACAACACCAGATCGTAGTCTTTCGCACAATCGCAGACGGCGTTGAAATCCGGCAGCGGCATACGCACGGCGGGCAGCATAGCGCGTCCCGCCTGCTTGGAGGCTTCGGCGGCGATGCGGTTGTAGCGCTCGCACTTGGCGTCCTCTTTTTTCGGCGCGGCAATGCAATAGCGGCTGAAAAACGGCACGACCTCGTGAATTCCCAGCTCGACACAGTGGCGGATGACCTCCTCCAGCTTGCCCTGCTTGGGGTAGGCGGCAAACAATGTGACCTGCACGTTCGGCTCTGCCTTGCTGGGGGCACCGTCGGTGACGGTGAACTCCACACGGTCGGAGGCAAGGCTTGTCACGGTGCCGATATATTCCAGACCGTCGGGGCCGCACAGCACAACTTCCTCGCCCAATTTGGCGCGCATAACGTCCGCCAGATGGTGGGCGTCGCTGCCGTTCAATGCCGCATGCCCGTCGGCCAATTCCTTGGTAAAATAGCGATGCGGCATAGCTTACGCCTCTTTCTTCTCGCAAATAATGCACACCCAGCCGCGCTTTTCCTTGACCTGCACAGGCTCCAGCCCGGCAGCGCGCAGCCCGGCCAGCACTTCCTCCTTGCGCTCGTCAATGATGCCGCTGGCGATAAAGCGGGCGCCGGGTGCCATCAGCACAGGCACATGCGGGGCCAGAGACAGAATGGCGGCAGCCACAATGTTGGCGGTGATGATGTTATACTCGCCGCTGGCCTTGTCGGACAAATCGCCCACCAGCACGGTAAAGCGGTCGTTCACGCCGTTGCGCTCGGCGTTTTCTCCGGCGGTGCGCACACACATCGGGTCAATGTCCACGCCCTCGGCAACCTTGGCACCCAGCTTCAGCGCAGCGATAGCCAAAATGCCGGAGCCTGTGCCGATATCCAGCACACGCTCACCGCCCTGCACCAGCTCGTCCAGCGTTTCCAGGCACAGGCTGGTGGTTTCGTGGGTGCCGGTGCCGAACGCCATACCGGGATCCATCACGATCTTGATGCGGTCGGTGTCGTGCTGCTCCCAGCCCGGCACAATGGCCAAACGGCTGCCGATATCCATCGCGTGGTAGTACTTTTTCCAGGCGTTCTGCCAATCTTCCTGCTCGACACCGGCGGTATTCAGTTGGTAGTTGATGCCGCTGTTTTTCAGGCGCTCCTCAAACAGGGGCAGTACCTCGGCGGGGTTTTCGTCGGGGGCCAGGTACATGTGTACAATGATCACGTCGCGCGGCTTGTCCAGCAGCTCCTGCTCGATCAGATCCACGTGGGCGATCTCCCACGCCTGCTGTTCCAGGTCGCTGTAATCCTCAATATAAATGCCGCCGTTGGCGACCATGGTGGCAATGGCCTCCGCCGTGTCGGCGTCGCGCTTGGCCACGGTAATGCTGATATCTGTCCATTCCATAAGAAAGAACCTCCCCAAAATAGTACCTTTATTATACAGGAAACTTTTCGATTTTTCAATCAGAAAGGGGATTCTCTATGCAGATTGCGACGCTTACTTTGCCCGAACTCAGGAATTTGTACGATACGGCGCTGGTTCGTGACTTTCCGCCCGCCGAGCGCAAGCCCTTTTCCGCCATGGAAGCCCTGCTGCGCCGCGGCCTGTACGAACCGCTTGTGTTTACCGATCCGGCAGGGGAACGGGTGGCCTATGCCTTGCAGGTCGCAGCCCCCGACGTGCCCTGCGGGTTGATCGACTATTTTGCCGTGCGTGCGGATCTGCGGGGCGGCGGCGTGGGAACCTGTGCGCTGCATGCGCTGCGGCGGCATTATGCGGGCAGGCTGCAGGCCCTGCTGACCGAGTGTGAGCACCCTGCGGAAGCGCCCGACCCCGAAACAGCAAGGCGGCGCATTGGGTTTTATCTGCGCGCAGGGGCGCAGAGCGCAGCGATGGAAAGCCGCGTTGCGGGGGTGCGCTATATGGTGCTGGCACTGCCCTGCCGAGGGGCACTGTCGGAGGCGGCGGCCGCCGATGCCCTGCGCCGCCTGTACACCGAGATGAGCCCGCAAAGCTATGGGCGCGGCAACGTAATATTTTACGGGAACTGAGGGCATACTACCCCCAAAAAGGGGGAATGATGCGTGAAACTGAACCCAAGACAATACGCAGAAATGGTCAAACGGACCTCGCCGCCGTCCACGGTCTGGCGGGACTGCGCGTGGGCGTTCGGGGTAGGGGGCGGCATCTGCGCGCTGGGCGAGGCGCTGCGCCAACTGTTCTTGCTGTGGTACGATGCAACGCTGGCCGGAACGCTGACAAGCATCGGTTTGATCTTCCTGTCGGCGCTGGCAACCCTGCCCGGCTGGTACCAAAAGCTGGCGACCCATGCGGGCGCGGGCACACTGGTGCCCATCACAGGGTTTGCCAACTCGGTGGTCAGCCCGGCCATCGAGTTTAAGGCCGAGGGCTGGGTCACGGGTGTAGGAGCCAGGATCTTCATCATTGCAGGGCCGGTCATTGCCTACGGGACGCTGGCGTCCTTTGTGTGGGGCGTGCTGTACTGGCTGATCGGAAAGGTGGGGTGAACGATGCCTGCCAGAAAAAACGATACGCTGTTTTTCGACCGCCCGCCGATCGTGGCTGCCTGGGCGGCTGCAGGCGGCAAAAAAGAAAGCGAAGGCCCGCTGGCCGCGGCGTTTGATTTTTTGACACAGGATGCAGCCTTTGCCGCGCAGGGCTGCGCCGACTGGGAACGGGCCGAAAGTCTGCTGCAGCAGCAGGCAGTCGGGCTTTGTCTGCGCAAGGCAGACGTGTCCCGCAAGGACGTGCAGCTGACCTTTGCCGGAGACTTGCAGGCGCAGTGCACAGCCAGCAACTACACGCTGCGCAGCCTCGGTACGCCGTTTGCGGGCGTATACGGGGCATGCTCCACCATGGCGGAAACCCTGGGGCTGGCGGCCTGCTTTGCTGCCTGCGGGCTGGTGCGGCAGGCGCTGGCGTTTACAAGCAGCCATTTTTGCGCGGCGGAACGTCAATTCCGCACGCCGCTGCCCTATGGCGCCAAGCGCACACCCACGGCGCAGTGGACCGCGACCGCCGCAGGGGCATGTCTGGTACGCGGCGCAGGTGCGGCAGGAATTCCGATTTTTTCCGTCACCTTCGGCCGCGTACAGGACTACGAGGTACGCGACATCAACAACATGGGCGCGGCGATGATGCCTGCCGCCGCAAGTACCTTATTGCGGTATTTTGACGCCACGGGGGCAGCGCCGAAGGACTTCGATGCGATTTTTACGGGCGATCTGGGGCAAGTGGGCAGCGACCTGCTGCATGAGCAGATGGACAAGGAGGGGATGCCCCTGCCCAACCATCGGGATTGCGGCTGCCTACTATATAAGGTAGAGGAACAGAATGTACAGGCAGGCGGCAGCGGGGCAGGGTGCAGCGCCGCCGTGCTGTGCAGCCACATTCTGCCGGGCTTGAAAACGGGGATGTACCACCGCGTACTGTTCGTGGCAACGGGGGCGCTGATGAGCCAGACGACCTTCTTGCAGGGGGAAAGCATCCCCGGCATTGCGCACTGCATTGAACTGGGAGGTGCGGTATGAACTACGTCTGGGCGTTTGTGGTGGGCGGTGCCATCTGTGTGGTGGGGCAGCTGCTTATGGACTACACCAAGCTGACCCCCGCACGCATCCTGACGGGGTATGTGGTGGCCGGTGTGGTGCTGAGCGCCGTTGGCTGGTACACGCCGCTTGTCGAGCTGGCAGGGGCGGGGGCGAGCGTGCCCCTGCTGGGGTTTGGGCATCTGCTGGCACAGGGTGTGCAAACCGCTGTGGACGAGCTGGGGCTGCCGGGTGCGTTTACCGGCGGGCTTACTGCGGCCTCCGGCGGCATAGCGGCCAGCCTGATTTTTGCTCTGGCAGCCGCAGCTGTGGGCAAAAGCAGGGATCAAAGCTGAAATGGGACTCATATAGGTGCGCCCGCGCAGCGGGCGCTTTTTTACGGCACAAATTTGCAAAAAAATGCCGACACCCTTGCAAAATCTATTGACACGACCCCTTGGATGTGCTATTATAATAGCACCTCTTTTGTGGGTTTATTTTTTATGCCCTTTTTCCAGGGCGGCCCGCAAGCGCGAGGGAGGCTTATTAACCGATAATGGAGGTGCCGAAACATGACTGTCAAGATCACCCTGGCTTGCACCGAGTGCAAGCAGCGCAACTACAACAAGGAGAAGAACAAGAAGAACTCTCCTGACCGTCTTGAGATGAAGAAGTATTGCCGTTTCTGCAAGAAGCATACCCTTCACCGCGAAACCAAGTGAGGATAGGAGCTTAGAGATGGCAGAACAAAAAGCAGCTCCCGCTGCAGCCCAGACTCAAAGCAACAAAACCAAAAAAACTTCGTTCTTTGGTAAGGTCAAGAACTTTTTCAAGGGCATCGGTAAGTATTTCAAGGATACCAAAAGTGAACTGAAAAAAGTTGTATGGCCCAGCAAAAAGGATGTTAAGACCAACACCATCACCGTCATTCTCGTGGTGGCGGCCGCAGCTTTTGTGCTGATCGTGCTGGATCTTATCTTTGGCGGCGCCATTCACCTGATGATCGGCGCCTGAGCGCTTTGAGCGGAGGCAATGACCCTTATGGCAGAACAAGCAAACTGGTATGTCGTGCATACCTATTCCGGCTATGAGAACAAGGTCGCCCAGGACCTGATGACGATGGTGGAAAACCGCCGGATTCAGGATCTGATCTGCGACGTCAAGGTTCCCACGGAAACTGTTGTCGAAGAAGTCTTTGACAAGCGCGGCAACAAGACCGGCGAAAAAGAGGTGCAGCGCAAGCTGTATCCCGGTTACGTTTTCGTCAAAATGGTCATGAACGACAACACCTGGTACATCG
>USNZ01000063.1 GCA_900556255.1 uncultured Oscillospiraceae bacterium | reverse complement strand
GACGCGCGCCCTACATTACTACCCATAAAAGGGCTTTTTTGACAAACCGAGAAAGGATTGACCCATGCAGAATATCAACGAAAAGGCGCTGGCCGTTACAGCCGAGGTAAGCAAGGCGGTGCTGGGCAAGCCGGAAGTCGTGCTGAAAATCATGATGGCGATACTGGCCCGCGGCCATGTGCTGATTGAGGATATCCCCGGCGTGGGCAAAACCACGCTGGCACAGGCGTTTGCCCGCGCTATGGACCTGACCCAAAACCGTGTGCAGTTCACGCCGGACGTTTTGCCGTCCGACATTGTGGGGTTCTCGCTGTACCAAAAGGAAACCGGAAAATTCGTGTACCACCCCGGCGCGGTGATGTGCAACCTGTTTTTGGCCGATGAAATCAACCGTACCAGCGCCCGCACCCAGTCCGCCTTGCTGGAAGTCATGGAGGAAAGCGCCGTCACGGTGGACGGCGTGACGCGCGTTCTGCCGCAGCCGTTTACCGTTTTTGCAACGGAAAACCCCGTCGGCTCGGTGGGTACGCAGATGCTGCCGGAATCCCAGCTGGACCGCTTTATGGTCTGCGTGGTCATGGGCTACCCCGATGCGGAGGCGGAAATGGAGATTTTGTCCCGCCAGCCGCGCCGCGCCCTGCTGGACCGTGTGCAGCCGGTGATGGACAAAAACGACCTGCTGGCTATGCAGCAGCAGGTGGACGAAGTATATATGAGCGATGAAATCCGGCGGTATATCGTGGAACTTTCCCGCGCAACCCGGCAGGACAGCCGCCTGGCGCTGGGGCTTTCGCCCCGTGCGTCGCTGGCAGTGGCCGGTATGGCGCGCGCGGCGGCTTTTCTGGGCGGGCGCAATTATGTGGCCCCGCAGGATATTACCGCAATTTTTGCCGATGCGGCCCGCCACCGTCTGTGCCTGACCGAACAGGCCCGCACCGGCGGCGATACCGTGCAGAATATCCTGGACGATGTTCTGCACACCGTGCCGCGCCCCCGCCCGGAGAAACCGTTCCATGGCAGGTAAGGTGGGCTGCGCGCTGCTGCTGGCCGTACTGTTTGCCGCGGCAGCGGTCAGCCGCACGTCGTTTGCGGTCTTTTTGGCGGCACTGGCGGTGCTGCTGGTCGGCTTTTTGGCGTGGTATGTCCGCACACTGCGCAGGGATGTGGCGGCAACGCTGCAGCTGCCTGCCCGCCCCGTGCACCCCGACGAGGATTTTGCCGTATTGGTGAAACTGCACAACAACGGGCGGCGGCCCGTGCCGGAGCTGCGGGTCGTTTTGCAGGCTGTGGACGCCGAAAGCGGAACGGCCATTGAACTGCCCTGCGGCGCGATGCTGGCCCCGCATCAGTGTGCCGATTTGCGCGTGACCCTGCGCGCAGCCAAAAGCGGTCTGTGGCGGTTCCGTGTGCGGGAAGCCACCGTGCGCGACCCGTTGGGGCTGTTTGCCGCGCACTGCGCCGTGCCGCCCCAAAGCAGAGAACTGTGTGTGCTGCCCCCCGCCGAGGGAGAGGACGACGGCGCAGGCACAAAACCGCAGAACTGCGCCGAAAAAGTGACTGCGGCGGGCTGCGATCTGACCGACGGCGTTTATGATCTGCGCCCCTACCGTGCGGGCGACCCGCCGAAGCTGATCCACTGGAAACTGACCGCCCGCGTGGGCGAGTTGACCGTGCGCGAGCCGTTGGGCGCAACCTACCGCGCTGACCCTGCGGGCAGCGTTTTGGCAGAGGGGGCCGACGCGCCGCAGCAGTTGCTGCACTTTGGGCAGGCCGCCGTAAAGCGGCTGCGCAGATTGACCCGCCGCAAGGACACCGACCCCGCTACGGGGCTGGTATTTGTGGACCGCGTGCTGCTGCCCCGCACCAAGGCCGCTGCCCGCCCCATGGCGGAAACGGCGGCGGATCTGCTGATTTCGGAACTGCTGGCCTTGGGCTTGCTGACGGCGCTGAACGGTGCGTTTGCACTGGCATTGCCGATTTGGGTGTGGCTTGGCGTGGCGGCACTGTGTGCGGCGTGGCCGGCACTGCACCGCGTCCCGCTTTCCCAGGCGGGCCGTTACGGCGCGGCGCTGGCGCTGGCCGTGGGGTATCTGGTGCTGCTGTTTTTAGTGCAGCAGCCGTTTTTGGCCGGTGCGGCACAGTGCGCGGATGCCGTCAGGCTGTGCTTGAATACACGCTTCAACGCAAATTTTGTGGTGTCCGCCTCGCCGGTTTCGGCGCAGATGGGCCTGTTTGCGCTGCTGACGGCCGTGCCGTTTACCATGTTTTTGGCCACGCTGACAGCCCGCCACACCGACGCGCTGTTGCTGGGGGCAGTGCTTCTGCCGATCGTGGCGTTCACGCTGTTGGCGGGGACGGGCCGTGCCGTTTTGGGCTGGCTGCTGCTTTTGCCGGGCTGGCTGGGAAGCTGTGCGGCGGCGCGGTCGCCGGTGCGCAAACGGCTGTGGGGCGGCAAGGGTTCCGCTGTCTATGCCGCCAACCTGCAGACCCACCGCATAAACCAAAGGCTGGCCGGTATCGGCATGGCTGCCATTTGCGCGGTGCTGTTTTTGCCTGCCCTGGCACTGCGCCCCGTGCTGATGCTGCCCTTGAACGCGCTGCAGCCTGTGACCGACAAAGTCTGCGCGGCCGGGCTGAGTGCGGCGATCGAGTGGCTGCCGAAAATCAGCGGCGGGGCACTGAATTTCCATGTAAGTGCCGCTGCGGGCGGCGTGGAGGACGGCAGCCTGACACGGGGCGACGGCCTGGCGCTGTCAGGGCTGGAGGATATACTGGTCACGACCGACGCCAAGCCGGAGGAGACCGTCTACCTGCGCGGGTTTATCGGCGTGGACTATGACGGCACAAGCTGGCAGGCAGGGAATGCCGCTGCCTTCGACAGTGCCGCGGCAAACTGGAAAACCGACGGCGACGGGCGGCTTGCCATTGCGAACCTGCCGTTTTTGCGCGCGGCATACAGCGGCGCGCAGCCGCAGCAAATGACCGTACAGCGTCTGCATGCAAACGATGCCTACACGTTTGCGCCGTACAACGCATATTTTAACGACTACTACACGCCGGACGGCGACGGAGCCATAGCGGGGCAGACCGTGCAGGACGATATGTTCTACTATTTCCCGCGCAAACAGGCAGGGGAGCTGCTGGCGGCCCGTGACGATGATGACGCGGGGGTGCTGGACCGTCTGGAGAGCGCCTACGCCGCGTATGTTCGTGCGCGCTGCCTGGATGTGCCCGACGGTGCCGGGTACGATGCCATAGACAAGGAACTGGCCGCGCTGGTGAAGGAACGCAAACTCAGGGATGATGACATCGATGGCCGACGCGCACTGGTGCGCAGCTGGCTGAACGAGCGCTGCCGTTACAGCGCGGACGCCGAGACGCCCGACGACACCGACCCGCTGCTGTATTTCCTGAACGAGAGCCACGCGGGCAGCAGCACACAGTTTGCCTCGGCAGCGGTGCTGCTGTGCCGCATGGTGGGGCTGCCCGCACGGTATGTTGTGGGCTATGCCGCGCCGCAAAGTCTGTTCACCGCTGCGGGCGACGGCAGCTACCGCGCCGTTTTGCAGGACGATAACGCCCACGCCTGGGCGGAAATTTACCGGGACGGGCAGGGTTGGACACCGCTGGAGGTAACGCCCGGCATGGCGGCGGAAATCACCGAGGGCGAGCTGACCGCCGATGCGGCACAGGACGTGCCGGGTGGGGCAGAACCCGACGCCCCGCTGCCCGCCCGGCAGGAGGATCAACCCGCCGCAAAGCGGCAAAATACGCCGCTGTTGTGGGTACTGCCCGCGGCTTTGTTGGCGGCCGCACTGACTGCGGCGCTGCTGCGCCGTGCACGGCGCACACCGCTGCAAACCATACAGGCGGAATTTCGCGCGCTGTACCGCAAAATGCGGCGCTTGGGATTGGGGGAAGGGGTATCTTCCGACGAGGCGGCCTTTGCGGAATTTTTGCAAAAATGCTGCCCGCAGACCGACAGCGGCACGATCCAAAGCCTGCTGGCCGCCGTGCAGGCGGCGCAATTTGCGCAGGGGGTGTGCTCGGCCGCAACCGCACAAAAAGTGCGCAGCACCTGTCGGCAGCTGCGCAGAAAGATGCGTCGCCCGTCCGCGCCGTGAACAAGCCGATTTGGATTGCGGGAATCCCCGCCGGTTTAAGGTGCCGGCCAAAGAAAACCCACAGAAAACAAAGCAGCCGGAGGAACACGCAAGGTGAACCTCCGGCTGTTATGTTTATTGATCCGCGAAACCTTGCCGGATCATATCGGCATTACGTAGCTTTGCAAGGCCCAGATGCCCAGCACCACAATGCCCAGCGCAATGCGGTACCAGCCAAAGGCCGTGAAGGTGTGCTTTTTGACGTAATCCATCAGGAAACGGATCGCCAGCAGGGACACCACAAACGCCACCACGCAGCCGACCAGCAGCGCGGCGACCTCAGGCGCGGCAAACACCCCGCCCTTGGCAAGGAACTTGACCAGCTTCCATCCGGACGCGCCCGCCATGACGGGGATCGCCAAGAAGAAGGTGAACTGCGACGCAGCGCCGCGGCTCAGCCCGCACAGCAGGCCGCCCAGAATGGTGGCACCGCTGCGGGAGGTACCGGGAATCAGCGCCAGCACCTGCCATATGCCGATGATGAGCGCCTGTTGGTAGGTGATGCGGCTGAGCTTGGTGGTGGTAGGCACACGGGGACGGCGCTCCACCAAAATGAACGCTATACCGTAAACGATCAGCATCACGGCGACGACCACGCTGTTGTAAAAATGCGCGTCCATCCAGTCGTCCAGCAAAAGCCCCAGCACGGCGGCGGGCAGGCACGCCACAATAATTTTGCACCACAGCTTGATGACCGGCCAGCGGAAATGCCTGGCAAAGCCGGAATCGCGGCCGTTGTCGCCGCAGAAGGGCCACAGCTTTTTGAAGTACAGTACGACAACCGCCAAAATGGCACCCAGCTGGATGACCACGCGGAACATCTCCATAAAGGCATCGCTGAAGCTGAATTTCAGCACCTGCTCGGCCAAAATCATGTGGCCCGTGCTGGAAATGGGCAGCCATTCGGTAATGCCCTCGATGATGCCGTACACCACCGAGCGCAGAATATCAAACAAAACGCTCATAGAAAACAAGCCTCCTTTATACAAATACTATCATACCATAAAACCGAAAAAGGGGAATACTTTTTTTCAATTTTACAATTTTTTTCGCAAATGACAGTCAAAACATACAAAAGCCGCTTGCTGTTTTCGTTCAATACCACTATAATAAAGGTACGATAAGGGGGAAGATTACTATGTTTACCACCGTTTTATTTGACCTGGACGGCACACTGCTGAACACGCTGGACGACCTGGCGGATTCCGCCAACCGCGTCTGCGCCGCCCACGGCTGGACGCAGTACACCAAGGATGAATACCGCTACTTTGTGGGCAACGGTATCCCCAAATTGGTCGAGCGTTTCAGCCCCGAAACTGCCCGCGACCCCGACACCCTGGCTGCCACGCTGGCGGAATTCGACACGGTGTACGGCGCACACATGCACGACAAGACCGCCCCGTACCCGGGTATGCCCGAACTTTTGCATAAGCTGCGGCAAAACGGTGTAAAAATGGCGGTATTTTCCAACAAGGCGGACGAATTTGCGGGCGCTGTGGTGGAACGCTATTTCGGCAAGGGCTTGTTTGAGATCGTGCGCGGCGCGCTGCCGAATGTGCCCACCAAGCCCGCACCCGAGGGGACCCGCGCGCTGATGCGCACCTTGGGCGTGGACCCCGCAACCGATAAAATTCTGTACGTGGGCGACAGCAATGTCGACGTGCAGACCGCCCACAACGCCGGGCTGCCCTGCTGCGGCGCTTTGTGGGGGTTCCGCACCCGCGACGAGCTGGAAAAAGAAGGCGCAGAGTACCTGGCGGGGGACTGCAAGGATCTGGAAGAAATTATTTTACGGTAAAGAAAGGCTTCCCCCTGCGGGGGAAGCTGGCGGCGAAGCCGACTGATGAGGGGCAGCCTGCCGGACATTCGCCCCTCATCCGGCGCGTTCCGCGCCACCTTCCCCCCAAGGGGAAGGCTTTACGACATAAAGGGGGTACTTGCTTTTGATCGCACAACACTACAAGGATATGCTTTCCGCCAAGTCGGTAATCCGCCAAATTTCCGAGTGGAGCACCGCGCGGGGCAGGGAAATCGGCTACGAGAATGTCTTTGACTACTCGCTGGGCAACCCGTCGGTGCCCTGCCCGCCGCAGTTTACCGATACCTGCCAACGCCTGCTGGCCGAAACCGACCCCGTGACGCTGCACGGCTATACCCCCACCCTGACACTGCCCGACGTGCGCGCCGCCGTGGCCGAAAGCCTGAACCGCCGTTTCGGCATGGACTACACCGCCGCCCACATCTTTATGACCAGCGGCGCGGCGGGGGCGCTGGCGCATGCGCTGCGCTGCGTGGGTGTGCCGGGGCAGAACGTTGTGACCTTTGCACCGTTTTTCCCCGAATACAAGCCCTATGTCGAGGGGGCGGGCCTGACCTTGCGCGTTGCCCCGCCGCGCTGCGCGGATTTCCAAATCAACTTTGACGCGCTGGACACCCTGCTGGACGAAAACACCGCCGCGGTGCTCATCAATTCGCCCAACAACCCCAGCGGCACGGCGTACAGCGCCGCAACGCTGACCCGCCTTGCCGACGTTTTACGCGCTGCTTCGCAGAAATTCGGGCACCATATCTTCCTGATCTCCGACGAACCGTACCGCGAGATCGCCTTTGGCGGCGCGGCGGTGCCCTATCCCGCTAAATTCTACGATGACACGCTGACCTGCTACTCCTTCTCCAAGAGCCTGAGCATCCCAGGCGAGCGCATGGGCTATGTCGCCGCCAACCCCCGCTGCGAGGACGCCGACAGCATCGTGCCGATGTGCGGGCAGATTTCCCGCGGAATCGGCCACAACTGCCCCGCGTCGCTCATTCAGATGGCGGTCAAGGACTGCCTGGAGGTCA
>USNZ01000062.1 GCA_900556255.1 uncultured Oscillospiraceae bacterium | reverse complement strand
CGGTGCTGATCTACGTCTTTGCGTTCAAGCTCAATGTGCTGCCCACCTTCGGCCTGGACTCCTGGAAGAGCTACATCCTGCCGATGATCGCCATGGGCGGCTACTCGGTCAGTTATCTGGCCCGCCTGATGCGTTCGAGCCTGCTGGAAGTCATGGGGCAGGATTACATCCGCACGGCCCGCGCCAAGGGGCTGACGGAATTTGCCGTTGTCACCAAACATGCGCTGCGCAATGCGCTGATCCCTGTCATCACGGTGCTGGGCCCCACGGTGGCAGGCCTTTTGACCGGCAGCTTTGTTATCGAAAAAATCTTTGCAATTCCCGGTATCGGCTATTATTTTGTCAACAGCGTTACACAGCGCGATTACACCACCATTATGGGCGTCACGGTCTTTTTTGCGGCGTTCCTGATGGCGATGGTGCTGCTGGTCGATGTCTTTTACTGCCTGATCGACCCGCGCATCCAGTTTGACGCATAAATTTGGGGGAGAGGGAAATCATGGCAGAAATTACCGCACAAAACAAATGGGAACCGCTGGCAGCGCAGGCCGCCGACCGCGAAAAGATCTGGTCAAAAAGCCGCACCTTTGCCGGGGACGTCTGGTTCCGCTTTCGGCACAAGCCCACGGCGATTGCCGGATTTATCCTGATTTTGGTATTGGCGCTGTTTGCGCTGGTCGGTCCGTTTTTTACCGCATATGACTATGCCCAGCAAAATCTGGACGTTGTCAATATCCCGCCGGTCATGAAGGTCTATCAGGCACCGGACGGCGGCTACCTTTATATAACTACGGCGCTCAAGCTCGTTCGTGTGGACGAGCACGGCAAGCTGCAGGGGCAGCTCAAGCGAGTGCGTGAGGAGGACGCCAAAAGCATGACCATCTACGATGCCGGCGGCACCGAGGTGGCGCTGTATTACGGCGGCAGTACCTACGTTGTGGCGGATGAGACCACCGGCAACATCTACCCGTCGCGGTATATCCGCAACGGCTCGTACCTGCTGGGCACCGACTCCCTGGGCCGTGATGTGCTGACCCGCTTGATGTACGGTACCCGCATTTCGCTTATGGTCGCCCTGATGGCCACGCTGGTCAACATGGTCATCGGTATTCTGTACGGCGGCATTGCCGGGTATGCGGGCGGCACCGTTGACACCGTGATGATGCGCATCGTGGACATTATCTCCACCATTCCGCTGACCCTGTATGTAATTCTGATCATGCAGGTGCTTGGCTCCGGCTTGCAGAGCATCGTCGTGGCGCTGGGCAGCGTCTACTGGGTGGACATGGCGCGCGTTGTGCGCGGGCAGATTCTAAGCCTGAAACAGCAGGAGTTCGTGGTGGCCGCCAAGACCATCGGTTCCTCGCCCAAGACGATTTTGTTCGAGCACCTGATCCCCAATGCGCTGGGCTCGATTTTGGTCACCATGACGATGCTGATTCCCTCCGCCATTTTTATGGAGGCGTTTTTGGGATATCTGGGCATCGGTCTGCAGCCCCCGCTGGCCAGCCTTGGCACAATGTGCAACGACGCCTCGGCCAACCTGCGCACCAGCCCGCATGAATTGCTGTTCCCGGCGCTTATGATCTGCGCCATCATGTTTGCCTTCAACTTTGTGGGCGACGGTCTGCGCGATGCGCTGGACCCGAAATTGAAAAAGTAAGGGGAATCCCAATGAGCGAACCGATTTTACGCGTCGAGGATCTGAAAACCTCGTTTATGACCTCGGCCGGGGAAGTACAAGCCGTGCGCGGCGTCAGCTTTACGGTACACAAGGGTGAAATTTTGGGTATCGTGGGTGAGAGTGGCAGCGGCAAAAGCGTTACGTCAATGTCTGTCCTGCGTTTGCTGGCGGACACCGCCCGCATCAAAAGCGGCAAGATAGAGTTTGAGGGGGCCGACCTGACCAAGGTCAGCGACCGCCAAATGCGCGAGATCCGCGGCCAAAAAATTGCCATGGTGTTCCAGGACCCCATGTCCAGCCTGAACCCGCTGATTCCGGTGGGCAAGCAGGTGGCCGAGATGATTCGGGTGCACCACCCTGACATTAAGGCCGACGAGCTGAAGGAAAAAACCCTGCAGCTGTTCAAGGACGTGCGTATCCCCGAAGCCGAAAAACGGCTGAAGGCCTACCCGCACGAGTTTTCGGGCGGTATGCGCCAGCGCGTCATGATCGCCATGGCGCTTGCCAACCACCCCGACCTGCTGATTGCCGATGAACCGACCACGGCGCTGGATGTGACGATACAGCATCAGATTTTGCGCCAGATGCGCGCTTTGCAGCAGGAATACGGCACCAGCATTATCTTTATCACCCATGACTTGGGCGTTGTGGCCGAGCTTTGCGACCGTGTGGTCGTCATGTACGGCGGCCTGGTCATGGAACAGGCGGATATCAACGACCTGTTTGAAAACCCGCTGCACCCCTACACCATGGGGCTGCTGGCATCGGTGCCGGGGCTGAACCAGGACAAAAGCGAGCGTCTGCAATCCATACCCGGCAGCCCGCCCGACATGACCCGCCCGCCGCAGGGCTGTCCCTTTGCCTCCCGCTGCGCCTATGCCCGCAACATCTGTGCGCAGGAGTGCCCGCCCTTTGTGGAGGTGGGCAGCCGCAGCGCCCGCTGCTGGCTTTTGCAGCCCGACGCCCCGACCGAGGGCAACCCCCTGCATGAAAAACTAGCCAAGGCGAAAGGAGACGCACAGTAAATGGAACAGCCCATTTTGCAGGTCGAACACCTGACAAAGTTTTTCCCGGCGGGCGGCAAAGCCGAAGTCCATGCCGTGGACGATGTCAGCTTTACGCTGCGCCGCGGCCGCACCTTTGGCCTGGTAGGGGAGTCCGGCTGCGGCAAAAGCAGCTGTGCGCGCACGGTCATCCGCATCTATGAGCCGAGCGCCGGCAAAATTTTGCTGGACGGGCAGGACATCGCCCACATGAGCCAGCGCCAACTGCAGCCCATCCGCCGCAAGATGCAGATGATTTTTCAGGACCCCTACGCCTCGCTGAACGCCCGCATGACCGTGCGGGATATCATTGCCGAGCCGCTGAAAGCCCACCATATCTGCCAGTCCCGCAAGGATATGGACGATAAAATTTTTGCCATGCTGGAGCGTGTGGGCCTTACCGCCGAGCATGCGGGCCGCTACGCGCATGAGTTTTCCGGCGGTCAGCGCCAGCGCGTCGGCATTGCCCGCGCCCTTGTGCTGAATCCCGAACTCGTCATCTGCGACGAGCCGATCTCGGCGCTGGATGTTTCCATTCAGGCGCAGATCGTCAACCTGCTGCGCGACTACCAGCAGGCCGAGGGCACGTCCTATCTGTTCATTGCCCATGATTTGTCGATGGTGCGTTATGTATCCGATGACGTGGGCGTCATGTACCTGGGGCAGCTTGTCGAGACCTGCGAGGCCAAGGAAATCTACGACCACCCGCTGCACCCCTACACACAGGGACTTCTGAGCTGCATCCCGGTGGCCGACCCCAAGCTGGCCCGCGCGCAGGAAAACACCGGCATCGAGGGCGACCTGCCCAGCCCGGTCAACCCGAAGCCCGGCTGCCGATTCTGCACCCGCTGCCCCTACGCCAAGCCCATCTGCGCCGAGCAGACCCCCGCCATGAAGGAGGCCGCCCCCGGACACTTTGTGGCCTGCCACCTTTACTAAGGTTTACCGCAATTCGCGTTAAACATAAATTTTAGAGAGAGGGAATATCATGAAAAAGAAAGCTTTCAGCGCCGTACTTGCCGGCGCCATGGCTGTTTCGCTGCTCAGTGCATGCGGCGGCAACAGCCAGCCCCAGAACATCGCCGATGTCTCCAGCACTGCTTCCAGTGAGCCTGCCTCCGCAGCGACCTCGGCAGAACCCGCCGCCCAGGAAATGACGTTTGTGCTGAACAACATTCCGGACGGTCTGGACCCCACCGTGACCAACAACTCCTTTGCGCAGTATGTGATTTTGAACTGCTTTGAAGGTCTGGTTACCTATGACAGCACCGGCGCCGTTGTGCCCGGCAGTGCCGAAACGTGGGATATCAGCGACGACGGCCTGACCTACACCTTCCATCTGCGTGACGGCCTGAAATGGAGCGACGGCACCGACCTGACCGCCGACGACTTTGTCTACTCCATCCAGCACGTGCTGACTCCCGCCACCGGCGCCCAGTATGTCAACATGGTCACCGATTACATCAAGGGTGCGCAGGAATATTATGACGGCACCGGCACGGCTGAGGACCTCGGCGTAAAGGCTGTTGACGCCAAAACGCTGGAGATCACCCTCAAGCAGCCGACCTCCTACTTCATCGACGTGCTGAGCATGTGGGTCTATGACCCCATCCAGAAGGCCACCGTTGAGGCCAACGGCGATGCCTGGTCCACCAAAGCAGAGACTTATGTCGGCAACGGCCCCTTCAAGGTCACCGGCATGAGCATGAACGAGAACGTCATCCTTGAAAAGAACGAGAACTACTGGAATGCCGACAACGTCACGCTGGACAAGCTGACCTTCCGCTATGTCCTCGACCAGGCCACCGCCCTGACTGCCTATGAGTCCGGCGAGGTCGACGGCGTTATCTCCATTCCGTCCTCCGACTACGCCCGCCTGAAGGCAGACAAGGCCGGTGTGCAGACTTCCCCCAGCTACGGCACCGTCTACTACAACATCAACTGCTCTGTCGCCCCGTTTGACGATCCTCTGGTTCGCAAGGCACTCTGCCTGGCCATTGACCGCCAGTCCATCATCGACAACGTTGTGCAGGTCGATGCCCAGCCCGCTTACAGCTTCCTTGCCCCCGGCTACGTTGTTGACGGCAAGGACATCACCGAGGGCCGCAGCGACTACGGCCTGTCCGCCACCGCCGATGTCGAGGCTGCACAGGCTGCTCTGGCCGAGGCCGGCTACCACAACGGCGAAGGCTTCCCCACGCTGCACCTGAGCTACTATGACAACGATACCGTCAAGAAGATCGTCGAGGCCATGGCCGAAATGCTCAAGAATAACCTGAACATCAACGTGGAGGTCTCCTCCGCCGACTGGGGCATCTTCTACGACAATGTCGTCAAGGGCGATTACGAGGTCTGCGCCATGGGTTGGAGCGCCGACTACGTCAACCCCATGAGCTTCCTGCCCCTGTTCAAGACCGGTGACTCCACCAACAACTCCTTCTACTCCAACGCCGACTATGACGCGCTGGTCGAGCAGGTCATGACTGAGAACGACCCCGCCAAGGCAGCCGAGCTGACCATGCAGGCCGATGCCATTGTCTCCGAGGATTACGCCTGCCTGCCGCTGTACTATAAGTCCAACAGCTACCTCATGCACGACAACATCAGCGGTTACTTCATGAATGCCTCCGGCGGCCTGTTCTTCAAGGATGTGAAGGTTTCCTGATGCATTGTATCATTGAAACGAAGGGCTTCGGGGATATGGTGTTCACGCTGTATCCGGAGTTCGCACCCATCACAGTGGCCAACTTCGTCAAGGTCGCGCAAAGCGGCTTTTACGACGGCCTGTGCTGGTGCCGTATCGTCAAGGATTATGTCATTCAGGGCGGCTCGCCGGACAATGACATCATGACCGACAGCGATTGGCACATAAAAGGGGAGTTTGCCGAAAACGGTGTACCCAACCCGCTGAAACATATCCGCGGTGCACTGTCGATGGCGCGTGACGATGACCCCGATACCGCCGGCACCCAGTTTTTTGTGGTGCACAAGGACGCCCCTAAGCTGGACGGCCGCTATGCGGCCTTTGGCGAGATGGAAAGCGGCTTTGACGTGTTGGATGCCATCGCTTCTCAACCCACCCTCGGCCCCGAAACCTGGAACAAACCGATCGACATGCCTGTCATCACCAAAATTACCATAGAAGAATAAAAAACGGCAGTCTCTGCACGCGCTGACGAGCAGAGGCTGCTGTTTTGTTCAGGCAATATCGCCTGGTTCCACAGCAAAATATGTGCGCTCTGACCCAAGACGATCGTAATACCGTATAACAAAATGATGGCAAAGAGCACTTTTTGGGCGTATTTTTCGTCCTGCGGATCCAATCAGGCCAAAGAAATGCCTCCACAACGCAACACGAATGGCAGGGAAATCCCTATGTTTATCATTATCACATATTTTTTGCGAAAATGCGGAAGGATTATTGCAAAGTGTCGGATACATGTGTTATATTATCAATGATGCAAGCGCGCGGACGAAAGCGCGCAAAAATGGAGGAATTATAATGTTCGAGAAGATTCGCAAGATGAAGAATCAAAAAGGCTTCACGCTGGTTGAGCTGATTGTTGTTCTGGTAATCCTGGCTATCCTGGCAGCTTTGCTGGTGCCCGCCCTGACCGGCTATATCGACAAAGCTAACAAGGAAAAGGTCATTGCCACCACCCGCATGGTTGTCATGGCCGCCCAGACCGAGGCATCCGAGAAGTACGGCCTGAAGGCTGATGGTAAGCTGAGTGATAACATTGAGTTGAAAATGAATACAGTCAACGGTAAGGTTACCCTTACACCCGAAAAGGCTGGAGATGTCCCTGCTGGTGAGAAGGATGGCATCAGCATTTCTACCATTGCAGAACTAGCTGAGGTCTATAAGGATAGCAAGTTTGTCAACGGCGTAACCGATATTACCGTAACAATTGATGGCAAGGGTCATGTAACGGGTGCAACTGTCACCCAGAGTGGCTTTACCTGCACCTACACGGCCAGCCCTGAGACTGGCAAGGACAAGTATGAAGTAAAAGAAAAAACCAACTAATAGTAACAAACTCATTTCGGCAAAATAGATTCTTTGGCTCGATGCCCTGGCATCGGGTCTTTTATTTTACTTTTTGGCAACACCGGCAACGCCCATGTAGAAATTCATAGTATGCGACCCTATATAAATAGTACACGCAGGAAGCGACCTTACGGGTACCGCACACATGGCTTCCCCCTTTGGGGGAAGCTGTCACCGCAGGTGACTGATAAGGGGAAAACCTGCGGGTATTGCAATATACAAAACCCGCCACCCCGTAGGGACGGGGCGTGCCCCGCCCGCGACCTTATACTATAATGAATATACCGGGTTAGCTTGTAGGGGCGGCATATATGCCGCCCGTTGCAGCCGTCCCGGCAATGCAACTTAACGGGCAAACCGCGCGGGACGCATGTATGCGTCCCCTACAAACCAGCCGGAAATGGGTGCTTTGCCTATAACCGCTTACCTCCTGGTTATT
>USNZ01000061.1 GCA_900556255.1 uncultured Oscillospiraceae bacterium | reverse complement strand
CGTTTTCTTCGGCAAGCCCTGCGGCCTGATGGATCAGACCGCCTGCGCCGTGGGCGGCGTTATCACCATCGACTTCAAGGATCCTGCACATCCCGTTGTCGGCCAGACCGAGATCGATCTGGCTAAGCACGGCTTTGCCATGTGCATCACCGACACCAAGGGCAGCCATGCCGACCTGACCGATGACTACGCTGCTATCCGCCGTGAGATGGAGAGCGTTGCCGAACAGTTTGGCAAAAAGGTACTGCGCGACGTGGACGAAAACGAATTCTACGCCGCTATCCCGAAACTGCGCAAGGCAGTAGGGGATCGCGCCGTCGTTCGCGCCATCCACTTCTACAACGATTGCCGCCGCGCCGCCGAGTTGTGTGACGCGGTTCGCGCCGATGATTTCGATACCTTCCTGCGCTTGATTATCGAAGGCGGCCATTCCAGCTTCGAGTTCAACCAGAACGCGTACAGCATCAAGGCACCGCAGGAGCAGGGCGTGCCCCTGGCCCTGGCCATCAGCCAGAAGATCCTGAACGGCCGCGGCGCGTGGCGTCTGCAGGGCGGCGGCTTTGCCGGCACCATTCAGGCATTCGTTCCCTACGACCTGTTGGATGCCTACCGCACCGCTATTGATGCCTGCTTCGGCGAAGGCAGCTGCCATGTACTGAACATCCGCAACTATGGCGCCGTGCCCGTCACCCCCGATATGTAATTTATACTGTAAAGCACCCCCGCGCATAGCTATACAGCCATGTGCGGGGGTGCTTTAGTACCGCGCTCGAAGAAGGATTGATCTCTGCACTCATTCCTCCCTATGTTCGTTGGCATCTGTACCGCAAGGCGGCAGGTGTTACCTGCCTGACGGGCGGTAACACAGCCATGGTTTTGTGCAAAGCCTACAAATTCCCGCCTTGCTTTTTGTGGGGTTGCATGGTATAATACAGCCTACGGTTGGATTTCCCACCCGTGAAAGTGTATGTAAGGAGAATTTACCCATGAAAAAACTGATTTCTGCTGTTCTCAGCCTGACCTTGGCCGCCTGTCTGCTGGCCGCCTGCGGCAACACCGCCGCTTCGTCCGAGGCTGTCTCCTCTGAGGCCGTTTCCTCTGAGGCCGCCTCCTCCGAAGTCGTATCCTCTGAGGCATCCTCCGTCGAGGAAAGCTCCTCCGAGGCTGCCGAGACCGCTGCCGAGGCCACTTTTACCGTGGTTGATGCCGACGGCAATTCCACCGAAATCACCCTGACCATCACCGAGGGCGAGAAGCTCAGCGACGCCCTGGCTGCTGCCGGTGTCATCAGCGAGGAAGAAGCCGCCGCCGGTTTTGTGACCACCGTAAACGGTGTCACTGCCGACTACAACGCAGACGGTGCCTGGTGGTGCCTGACCGACGCCGCCGGCGAGATGACCACCGTCGGTGTTGCCGACATTGAGCTGCACGACGGCGACAGCTATGCCTTCACCTACACGAAGTAAGCCGACAAACCACCGCAAGATTCAGCGGTTGGTTCTCAGCGGGCTTATGGGGGCGCTGCTGGTCGTCAGCAAGCAAATCATGAGTGGCCTGCCCAATTTGGAACCCGTCACCCTGCTGATCGTTCTGTTCGCGCTGGAACTTCCGCGGGAAACACCGGGCGCGATCACGGTGTTTATCCTGCTGCAGGGTGTTTTGTACGGGTTTGGCCTTTGGTGGGCGATGTACCTGTACATCTGGTACCTGCTTGCGTTGCTGGCTTGGCTGCTGCGCCGTATGGATAATGCCCTGCTGTGGGCAGTGTTCAGCGGCGTGTACGGGCTGTGTTTCGGCGGGCTGTGTGCGGCAGTATATCTGGTCGCCAAAACTCCCGCCTTTGCACTGAGCTGGTGGCTGAGTGGACTTTCCTACGATGCCATGCACGGTGTCGGCAACTTTGTACTGATGCTGTTTTTGTACCGCCCTCTGCGCAAGGCATTACAGCTCGCAAAAAAACAACTGTATGGATAAACAATCGGGAGCTGCCTTAACAGGCAGCTCCCGATTGTTTATTTTTTGCGTTTCAACCAAAAGACTTTCCATTTGCCGTAGCCGTTGGGCTTATCCTCGGCAAATTCCTCGGTCTGCACATAGCGCTTAAAAGCACCGTCAAATTGCAGTGCATGTCCATCCTCTTGGATATCCGTCAGGCAGCGGGGCAGGGCAGAGCGCTGGCTTTCAAATTCCGGTTCCTTATCCCACATGATACGGCCGTCGGCGTCAAAGCCGTGTGCCCAGGTGCTGAAAACAAGGCATGCTGCCTCGCCGTAGCAGTAACGCTCAAAGCGGATGCGCCCGTCCAGATAAAACAGCAGGCAATCGCGGAAGTGCGTTTCCATTTCCTTTTCATAGCGGCGCCCGCAGGCAGTCCCGGCAAAATCGGCGGCATTGGCTGTCATGGTATATCCCCCTGCAAATGTTTGTATTGCCTATATTATAGCGCAGTGTGCGTCGTTTGGCAATAAAAAAGCTGTGCCCCCGCAAGGGCACAGCGATAATTTTGCGGTGTTGTTACTTCATCAAGCCGCAGACCAACTGGGCGTAGGCCACAGGGTCCTCAATGGGCAAGCCGGCAATCAGCAAAGCCTGGTCGTACAGCAGCTCGGCGTATTGACTTACCTTTTCGGTGTCGCCCGCCTCGTGGGCAGCCTTCAGCGCGGCAAACACGGTGTGGTTGGGGTTCAGCTCCAGCACCTTGGTGCTTTCCACGCCCTCGCCGTTGGGCATACGGCGCAGCACCTTTTCCATCTCCATCGAGATGCCGCCCTCGCTGGACAGCGTAACGGGATGCTCCTGCAGGGTCGGGTTGACCTTGACATCCTTGATTTTGCCCTTCAGCGCCGTCTTGATCTCCTCAAACAGATCCTTGTTCTCGGTGGCGGTTTCTTCGGCGGCTTTCTTCTCGTCCTCGGTTTCCAGACCCAGATCGCCGGAGTTGATGTTTTTGAACTCCTTCTCCTTGTAGTTCTGCATCATCTGCAGGCAGAATTCATCCACATCCTCGGTGCAAAGCAGGAGGTCGTAGCCCTTGCTCAGCACCAGCTGGGCATTGGGCAGCTTGCCCAGGCGGTCGGTGTCGTCACCGGCGGCAAAGTAGATACACTTCTGATCCTCGGGCATCTTCTCGATGTACTCGTCCAGCGTGACCAGCTTCTGCTCCTTGGCAGAGAAGAACATCAGCAAATCGCCCAGCAGATCCTTGTGCATACCGTAATCGCCGTAGATGCCGAACTTGATCTGGCGGCCGAAGCTCTTCCAGAAGGTTTCGTACTTTTCACGGTCGTTGACCAGCATGGCGTGCAACTCGTTCTTGATCTTCTTTTCCAGAGAGTTGCGGATCAGCTTGAGCTGGCTGTCCTTCTGCAGGGTCTCACGGCTGATATTCAGGCTCAGATCCTCGCTGTCCACAACGCCCTTGATAAAGCTGAAGTAGTCGGGCAGCAGGTCGGCACACTTTTCCATGATCATAACGCCGGAGGCATACAGCGCCAGACCCTTTTCGTACTCCTTGGTGTAGTAGTCGTAGGGGGTGCGGCCGGGTACAAACAGCAGAGCCGTGTAGGTTGCGGTGCCCTCGGTGCGGCTGGTGATGACACGCAGCGGGTCAGAGTAGTCCATAAACTTGCTCTTGTAGAACTCGTTGTAGTCCTCGTCCTTGACCTCACTCTTGGCACGCTTCCAGATAGGCACCATGCTGTTCAGGGTCTCCAGCTCGGTGTAGGTCTCGTATTCGGGCTTGTAATCGTCCCCGGCGTCCTCGGGCTTAGGCTTCTGGCGGGATTTCTCGCGGTACATCGTGATGGGGAAGCGGATATAGTCGCTGTATTTCTTGACAAGGTTTGCCAGGGTATAGTCGTCCAGATACTCGCTGTAATTCTCGGTGTCGGTGTCGTCCTTGAGTACCAGCGTAATTTCCGTGCCGACGTCCTCCTTGTCGGCTTCGGTCAGGGTGTAGCCCTCAATCCCCTTGGATTCCCACTGCCAAGCCTCGTCAGCGCCCTGTGCGCGGGAAATAACGGTCACCTTTTTGGCAACCATAAAGGCAGAGTAGAAGCCCACGCCGAACTGACCGATGATGTCGATGTTGTCGCTTTGGTGTTCGGTCTTGAAATCCAAAGAGCCGGACTTAGCGATGGTGCCGAGGTTCTTTTCCAGTTCCTCCTTGGTCATGCCGATGCCGTTATCGGTGATGGTCAGGGTACGGGCGTCCTTGTCGACGGACAGGTGGATCTTCAGATCCGCCTTGGTGATGCCCATCTCGGTATCGGTCAGGCTCTTGAAATACCGCTTATCGCAGGCATCGGACGCATTGGAAATCAGCTCGCGCAGGAAAATCTCGCGGTTGGTATAAATGGAGTTGATCATCAAGTCCATCAGTTTTTTGCTTTCGGCTTTGAATTGACGCATTGCCATAGAATATGACCTCGCTTTTATCATTATATTAGCACTCTGTTATTTTAACTGCTAACGATAGTTTAGCACTCTTTACAGCAAAGTGCAACTGTTTCGGCACATTTTAACAAAAAATTAAAAAAGCCTTTTCCTTGCTGCCGCTTTGTGGTATGATGACAATACTACAAGGCAAGGCGTGCCGCCTGATCGTGTACCGTAACGCGGCATCGCGCCAGGAAATGAAGGGAATTTTATGTCCATTTACGGCGATAAAGCCTACGAAACCTTTTTTAAGGGCTACAACTGCGCACAGTGTGTGGCGATAGCCTTTGCCCCCGTTATGCACATGACTGAATCCCAAGCCGCGCGGATGTCCTCCGGCTTTGGCGGCGGGTTCGGACGCCTGCGGGAGGTCTGCGGGGCGTTTTCCGGCATCACGTTTGTGCTAAGCACCCTGTACGGCAGCGATGACCCTGCCCAAAAAACTGCCACCTATACCGAGGTGCAGGCCCTTGCTGCCGAATACCGCCGCCGCAACGGCAAAAATACCATCGTATGCCGTGAGCTGCTGGGTCTGCAAAAGGCCGAGGGCAGCCCTGTTGCCAGCCCCCGAACTGCAGAATACTATAAAAAGCGCCCCTGCCCGGAGCTGGTGCGCATGGCCGCAGACATCATGGCAGAGTACATCGAAACACATCCTCTGCCTTCAATCAGTGAGGTATAACCTATGAAAATTTTGCATGAAACCTTGTCCACAGGGGCAAACCTGATCGGCTACCTGCGCGAGCCTTCCGCCGAAATGCCCGCCTTCACAACCCGCCCCGCCATGCTGATTTTCCCCGGCGGCGGCTACGGCTATTGCAGTAAGCGTGAGGCCGACCCCGTCGCCATGCAGTTCTTGCAGGCGGGCTACCAGACCTTTATTTTGTACTACCACTGCGCCGACGAAAACCCGGTGCCTCTGCGCTATCAGCCGCTGCTGGACGCTGCCGCTGCTGTTTTGTACTTGCGCCGCAACGCCGACACCCTACACCTGGACCCCGAAAAAATTGCCGTCTGCGGGTTTTCCGCCGGTGGGCATCTGGCTGCCTCGTCCGCTGTTTTGGCGCACACACCCGCCGTGCAAAAGGCACTGGGCATCACAGGCGACGAAGCCCGCCCCAACGCCGTGGTTTTGGGCTACCCTGTTGTGACCACCTCCCCATTGGGTCACCAAGGCTCCACCGAGAACCTGTGCGGAAGCGACGCCGCACTGCGCGCCGAAATGAGTCTTGAAAATCAAGTTCAACCCGGCCTGCCGCCGTTTTTTATCTGGCACACCGTCACCGACGAATCCGTGCCTGTGCAGAACTCGCTGCTCTTGGCAAACGCGCTGGAGGAGTGCGATATCCCGTATGAGCTGCATCTCTTTGCCAAGGGCCAGCACGGTATGAGCACCTGTACCAACGAGGTCAACACCCCCAGCGCCGAAAACAGTGTCTGGGTGCAGCTTTGCACCCGCTGGCTTGCCAACGTGCTGGACTTCCGCCTTTGAAAGGAGCGCCCGCTATGACACCCGAACCGGGCCGTATGAACGAATCCTGGGGCGACTGCCGAACCATCGCAGCGGGGGAGGACTTTGCCTTTGTATGTGCGGGCTGCGGAAATTGCTGCCGCGAACGGCGCGACTTGGTTCTATCCGGCTATGATTTATACCGCATTGCCCGGCGGCTTAGCCTTTCCCCACGCATTGTGGCGGGTGCCTTCTGCAAAAGCTACGTTGCACCGCAAAGCTGCCTGCCCACGCTGCGTCTGACGCCCGACCCCAAAACAGGCAACTGCCGATTTTTTGAAGGCTCTGCCTGTGCCATCCACGCCGCGCGTCCGCTGGCTTGTGCGCTCTACCCGCTGGGTCAGCGCATCGACACACGGACCGCCAAAACCGAGTATTTTGCCCAGCTGCCCCTGTGCGGGGCAGACGTCGGGGCAGGGCAGACCCTGCAGGATTACCTGCAAAATTCCGGCGTACAGGAACGTGTCGGGGCAGATGCCCGCTGGGCTATCGTCTGCACACAAATTTCGGAACAGCTGCTGGCCGTCGGCGGGGCCGAGCACCCGCATTTTGCGGCGGCCGTCAAACGCATTGAGCGCGCACTATACTACGATTACGCGCTGGGCGATGAATTTTACCCCCAGTTCCAACAAAACATTGCCGCACTGCAGCCCGTTTTGGACAGGCTGCTGGCATAAAAAACGGAGTGACTCCCCCTACGGGAGTCACTCCGTTTTTTGTAATAAAATCAGAACAAACCTGTGATCTTACCCTCGCCGTCCACGTCAATATCCATGGCGGCGGGGTGCTTGGGCAGACCCGGCATCGTCATAATGTTGCCGCAGATAACCACCACAAATCCGGCACCGGCGCTCAGGCGGACCTCGCGCACGTTCATGGTAAAGCCCTCTGGCGCGCAGATCAGCTTAGCGTCATCGCTGAAGGAATACTGCGTCTTGGCAATGCAGATCGGCAAATTGCCGTAGCCCAGCGCTGTCAG
Organism: uncultured Oscillospiraceae bacterium; assembly: GCA_900556255.1. GTDB lineage: Bacteria > Bacillota > Clostridia > Oscillospirales > Ruminococcaceae > Gemmiger. The sequence continues at coordinate 334 of USNZ01000061.1, read as the reverse complement.
CTCATCCAGCGTCTTTTTGGCGGCGGCGGTGTAGCTCACACCCGCGGCGCGGTAGATTTTCTTGGCGACCGCATCGATCTTCTCGGTCGGGGGTGCCTCCAGCGGGTAGGTATACTGCACACGGGCGGTGTCGTCCAAAACGGAAAGTACCGTTTCCGCCAGTGCCTTGCCGCCCTCGCCGCCCTTGGCAAAGACCTCGCTCAGGGCGCAGGGGACGCCGACCTTGGCGCAGATTTCGTTGATGACCGCCATTTCCTCCGCCGTGTCGGTGGGGAAGGCATTGATGGCCACGCAAACCGGCAAGCCGAAGCCCTGCAGGTTCTCGATATGGCGG
>USNZ01000060.1 GCA_900556255.1 uncultured Oscillospiraceae bacterium | reverse complement strand
TCCTCCGGCGGGACGACTTCCTCCTGCAGCAGGTTGAACAGGTTCTGGCGGTCCAGGCGGCGAATCAGTACGCCGTTTTTGGCCAGGGAGATAATACCGGTCTCCTCGCTGACAATGACGACGATGGCATCGGAATTCTCGCTCATGCCAAGGCCCGCGCGGTGGCGGGTGCCCATGTCCTTGCCCATTTCCAGGTTGTTGGACAGCGGCAGCACACAGCCCGCGGCAACAATTTCGCCGTCGCGGATGACTACCGCGCCGTCATGCAGGGGTGTGCCTTCATAGAAAATGGTGCCCAGCATCTCGCGGATGACATCGGCGTGCATCGGCGTTCCGGTGCGGATGATCTCATCCAGATTGTTGCGGCGTTCCAAAACCATAAGTGCGCCGGTGCGCGTGTCGGAAAGCTGCTCGGCAGCGTCGCAGATAGCCACGACGGCGCTCTGCCATGCCCCGCGCAGGGTGGGGTCGGCGCGTCGGTAGCTGCCGAACAGCTTGCTGGACCAGCTGGCGCTTTGCCCCATGCGCTCCAGTGTGCGGCGCAGTTCCGGCTGAAAGATAACCACGGCGGCCATAAAGCCGATGGTGATGACGTTATTCAACAGCCAGGTGACGGTGCGCAGCTGCAGCATGACAGCCAAGCCGTAAAACACCACCAGCAAGAAGATGCCCTTGACCAGCTGGCCGGCACGAGAACGCCGTGCAAACAAGACAAGCTGGTAAAAAACAAACGATATAATGAGAATGTCTATTGTGTCAGAAAAAGGGTTGAATGCGCGCAGGCTGCTAAGGATCGCGCTTATCATGTCGTTTTTCAGCATGGGAACCCAGTCCTCCTTCCCTGCTGTGAAATTACTCGATCAAGGCTACGGCGTGGGCGGCAATGCCCAGCCCCTCGCCGGTAAAACCCAGGCGTTCCTCGGTAGTGGCCTTTACGCTGACGGCAGAAATATCGACCCCGAAGGCCTCGGCAATGTTTTGGCGCATGGCGGGAATATACGGCGCCAGCTTGGGGGCCTGGCAGATGAGCGTGGCGTCCACATTGCCCAGCTTGTAGCCGTGGCGGGACAAAATGGCGGCAACCTCACGGGTCAGCGCCAGAGAATCGGCACCCTTATAGGCGGGGTCTGTATCGGGAAAATGCTTGCCGATATCGCCCAGTGCTGCCGCGCCCAGCACGGCGTCCATGACGGCGTGCAGCAGAACGTCGGCGTCGGAATGACCCAGCAGGCCCTTTTCATAAGGAATCTCCACACCGCCCAAAATCAGCTTGCGATCCTCGACTAAGCGGTGAACATCATATCCGTGACCAATGCGCATGGTTTTCTCCTTTTGTAAATCCTCAGGGGTGGTGATTTTCAGGTTGGCGTAGTCGCCCTCGGTCAGTGTGACCGGCAGACCGGCGAGTTCAAACAGGCTGCAATCGTCGGTGACAAGTGCCGCCGTCGCGGCGTCCACGGAAGCCAATGCCTGCCGGTAAAGAACGGTGCGAAAACACTGGGGTGTCTGCACGGCAAACAGGGTGCTGCGGTCGGGCGTGGAAACGACACGGCTGTCCGCGGCAATTTTAATGGTGTCTTTGACAGGCACAGCCGGTGCGGCGGCTCCGCTTTCGGCGGCAGTCTGCAAGGCTTTTGTGATAAGGTCGGCACTCACAAAGGGGCGGGCGGCATCATGGATGGCTACCAGTTCGCCGTGGGCGGCGGCCAGGCCGTTTTTAACGCTGTCGGCGCGGGTGGCACCTCCCTGCACCACGGTGCAGGGCTTGGAGCAGCTCTCGGCAATGGCCTTGCAGTCGGCAATATTCTGCCCTGCCACCAGCACAAGCTCGGTAACGGCGTCGTGGGCGGCGAAGGCGGCGCAGCTTTCCTGCAAAACGGTGCTGCCGCAGGGTAATCGAAAACTGAGCTTGTCAAACCCCATACGGCGCGAGGCCCCCGCCGCAACAATGACAGCGGTAACGGACGGAAATGTAGAAATCGTCATAGGGTACACTACCCCCTTTTACTAATGTTTACATAACATTATACAGGGTTGTGACAAAAAAATCTACTAAATTTGGCAGGATTTTTTTGTGCAAACAGAAAAAATCCGCCGCACCGTGGGGTGAGGCGGACAGAAGATAGTATTGGGGAATGACCCGGCAAACCGAAACGGCACTTGGAAAAGCCAAATCATGCCCTGCGCTTTTTATCCAACCGAATCTTGTCGCTGATCATGGCGATAAATTCCGAGTTGGTGGGCTTGCCGCGCAGGCTGTGGATGGTATAGCCGAAATAGCTGTTCAGGGTATCCACATCGCCGCGATCCCAGGCAACCTCGATGGCGTGGCGGATGGCGCGTTCCACCCGGCTGGCCGTAGTCGAGTTGCGCTTGGCGATCTCAGGATACAGGCGCTTGGTCACGGCGTTGATGTAGCTATGGTCGGCGGTGGTCAGCAAGATGGCATCGCGCAGAAACTGGTAGCCCTTGATGTGCGCGGGAACGCCGATCTGGTGCAAAATCTCGGTCACGGTCAGCTCATCGGAATCCAAGGAAACTGCCTGTGGGCGCACGGTGTTGCCGGCAGATTTCAGCACGCGGTTTACCAGTACGCTTTCATCAAAGGGCTTTACAAAAAAGAACGAGAAACCGTTGTCCAGCAGTTCCTGCTCGATCTCCTCGCTCTGGAAAGCGCCCGTCACAAAAAACGAGGTGTGCACATTGCTGGTGTTCTGCGCCTCGTAGCGCTGCTTTACGGTGATGGCGTCCAAATCGGGCATAAAGGCATCCAGCAAAACGGCGTTGGGATGTACATTCAGCAAAGTTTCCAGGGCCTTGGTGCCGTTTTTCTCGCACACAGTCACGGCAACGCCCTTGTCCTCCAGCGCATGTCGGCAAAGCTCCGAGACCTGGGCACCGGTATCCGTCATAACAAATTTGATCTTTTCCATCGTAAAACTCCTCCATACATATCACGGGGCGGGCATCGGGCAGATGGCTGCGGACGGTGCGCATCCGTTGATTTCGTCTACAATGGGAATATTACCATAAAATGGTAAAACATGCAATAGAAATTCTTCATCTTTTTCTGCATTTACGCAATTTTCGTTCGACAAAAAACGACGCTATGCTTTTACTGTGCAAAATTAAACACGATAAAACGTTATAAACGCATGTAAAGATCGAGGGCTTCCCCTTCCTTTACGGATAATCAAAAGCGCCCCGTATCGACGACACGGAGCGCAAATTGGAAAATGGTTTGGCAAAACAGACCGTTTGCGGGGTTCAGGGCATCTCCGACAGCATATTTTCGATCAGGATACCGTAGCCGCGCGTGGGGTCGTTCACAAAAACGTGGGTCACGGCCCCCACCAGCGCGCCGTCCTGCAAAATCGGGCTGCCACTCATACCCTGCACAATGCCGCCGCAGGAATCCAGCAGTGCCGGATCGGTGATGCGCAGCAGAAGATTGCGGTTTGGCTCCGCGCAGGTCAGGTTGATGCGCTCAATAACGGCAGCATAGCGCTGGGGGCTGCTGCCGCTGACGGTGGTCAAAATCTCGGCCGCACCGCTGTGCACGGCCTGTATATGCGCTGTGGGCAAGGTGCTGAAAGAGCTGAAACTATCGGTATAACGGCCAAATACGCCGCAGGCAGCGTTGCTTTGTATGGTGCCGATGCTGTGGGGCATAAATTCGCCGCGCAGCTCGCCGGGGCTGCCGACTTCGCCGCGGCGGCAGCCTGTTACGGTGACGGGAACGATCTCGCCGGCCAGAAACGAGAGGTTTTCTCCGGTGTCGGTGTCGCTAACCGCGTGCCCCAACCCCGCAAATGCGGAGGTTTCGGGGTCGATAAAGGTCAGTGTGCCGATGCCTGCACCGGAATCCCGCACCCAGACCCCCGCGCGGTACTGCCCTGAGACGGTGTCCAAAACAGGAGTCAGGTTGGCAGTGTGCTCCTGCCCGCCGCGTCGGTAGACAAGGCGCAGAGGTTTGCCGCCGCCGGACTGCAGCGCTGACGATACGTCTTCGTTGCTGCGTATGGTATATCCGCCCACCGAAACGATCCAGTCTCCCAATTGCAGACCCGCCTGTTTGGCAGGGTTCTGCCCGCCAAAACCGTTGTATCGGTCGGAAAACGCCACCACCAACGCCCCATCGGAGAACATCTTGACGCCAAACGGTGTGCCGCATACGCATACACAGCGCGGCTCGGCGGTCACGGTGCGGACGGTCTTTACGGGTACGCCCAAAACGGTCAGCGTGACATTACGGCTTTTATCAGCGCGGGCGGCCTCGGCGGGGGCGACCGCAGCGTGGGACTCCCCTGCCTTTACCCACGGCAGGGATGCCACGGTCAGGCTCTCTCCCGCCGATACATAAAAGGTATCCGGCAAGGCGGCAGCTGTCCCGCAAAGTACCGCCCCGCCCAGCAAAGCGGCCGCCGCCAGCCCGGCTGCCAACGGCCGGACAAATTTAGCCCAAAGCATAGCAAAAACCCCCTTCCGCACTCAGTATGCGCAGAAGGGGGCTGAATTATGTGGTGCGGCCAACAGGACTTGAACGATTCTACGTTGTATTTCTTGAAAAATTTGTGTTTATATCCGCAAATTCGTGTGTCCTACCGCAACAAAAAATGCGGCTTGGACACACGTTTTATTTTTCTGCGTCTGAAAGTGCGGTCAAAAATGCGGTCAAGGCGGTTCACGGGATAAAGCACCGCTAAAAAATAAACTCGTCACATTTTCCCGAAAATCAATGTTAAAATTATGTTATACCGAGCGCATCCAATAAAAACTTGTCACATTTTGTGGGGCGTTTCGTGTTATGCTGAATGTGGATGTATAAGGGAGGAATTCAAATGAAAAAATTTGTTTTGCTGCGTCAAAAGCTGCTGGCGCACGACCTGCAACAGCGGGATGCAGCGCGGCTTATGGGAATTTGCGACGGGGCTTTGTCCGCCCGGCTGTACGGGCGTGCAGACTTTACCGCGCGCGACATGGTGCGCTTAGGCAGGGCGCTGGAACTGACCCCCGCAGAGTATTACGACGTTTTCCTGGCGGACACCGCTGCAATGTCGGGGGTGTTGGAATGAGCATACCGTGCTTCACACTGTCCTGCGCTAGGGTGCGGGGAAAGCGGTCAAACGTCAGCTATCCCGATGACCGGACAGTTCACAATCTAGCCGAGCTGCTGGCAGCTGCGCAGTTTGACCACACCCCCGGCGGGTTTGCAGGTGGGCAACGGTCTGCCGCCAACTGGCGATGCACGGAGTGCGCTGTGCTGGATGTTGACAACGACCACAGCGGCGAGGTGGTCACGCCCGCCACAATCCGCCGGGACTTTCCCGATGTGGCGCATTACGTTGTTTTCAGCCGGCACAATGACCAGCCAAAGGACGGAAAGCCCGCCGTGCCGCGTTTCCACGTATATTTCCCCGTTGGGCTGCTTACCGATGCCACCGAAGTTGCGGGGCTGCTGGAAGCCGTCACCGCAAGGTACCGCTATTTTGACGATGCCTGCAAGGATCTGGGACGGTTTTATTTTGGGGTGCCGCATCCGGCAGGCGCGGCGGTGTCAGGTTCCCTACTGCTGGATGAATATATGGCACGTCAGCGCGCATCGACTGCGCGGAACACTCCGATGGCGCTGCCTGCCGCGGGGGAAGTGCCGGGCAACCAAATACCCGCTGGGCAGCGAAACGCCACGCTTAGCGCCTTTGCCTTCACTGTTCTGCGTCGGTACGGAGCGAACGGAGTTGACGCTGCGAGAACGGCGTTCCTGCAAAGGGCTACGCAGTGTGATCCGCCGTTGTCGGATGGCGAGCTTTCGGCAATCTGGAACAACGCGGTTAAGGCGGCGCCCGCAAAAATATGGAAGACCCCCGGCTACTTGTCACCCGACGAATACGCCGCGCAGGGCTTTCCCGTTGAGGTGCTGACCCTTAAACTGTCCGATTTGTCTGATGTGGCGGAGGGCGTTCTGTTCGCAGAGAACACCGCCGGGGCGCTGCTGTGGAACGCCTCCGTGGGCTGGATGGCGTGGGACGGCTGCCGTTTTACCCCCGACGACAGCAAGGTTCGACTGTTGGCACAGAGCTTCACGGGGCGGCAACTGCACACCGCACAATCGGACTACCAACAGGCAGCGGGGAGCGCTGCCAAAGACCCGGAAAACGCCGAGCTAACAGCACGGGCGAAAAAAGCCAAGGCGCTGTTGGACTTCACGCGTCGCTGCCGTTCCAGCGTGGGTATAGACCACCTGCTGAAGGAAGCAGCGCCGCGTCTGGCTTGCGCGGTGGATGATCTGGACGCCGACCCGTTCTGCTTGAACACCCCTGCGGGCATTGTCGACCTGCGCACCGGCAACCTTCACCCGTCAGACCCTGCTGCCCGCTGCACCAAATTGACTTCCGTGGCGCCGGGTACAGACGGCGTGGAAATGTGGCGCAGCTTTCTGGACACGGTCACCTGTGGGGACGCTGAGCTGGCGGACTACCTCCAAACAGTGGCAGGTATGGCAGCGTTGGGCAGGGTTTACACCGAAACTCTGCTGATTGCCACCGGCGACGGCGGCAACGGAAAATCGACGTTTTTCAACACACTGGCGCGGGTTTTAGGCGACTACGCCGCAGGCATAAGCCCCGACCTGCTGTTGACGGGCAATCGTGGCAACGTGGGCGCGGAAGTCGCTGCGCTGCGCGGCTGCCGTCTGGTTCTGGCGGCGGAAACCGAGGAAGGGCAACGGCTGGACTCCGCCACGGTCAAGCGGCTGTGCAGTACAGACAGCATCGCCGCAAACCCAAAGTACCGTGCGCCGTTTTGCTTCGTTCCCTCGCATACGTTGGTGTTGTACACAAATTTCCTGCCCCGCGTGGGCAGCTCTGACCGTGGCACATGGGCGCGTTTGACGGTGCTGCCGTTCAATGCCCACTTGCGCGATACCGCCGGGGAACGAAAGGACTTTGCGGAGGTCTTGTTTGCGCAGGCAGGTGGCGCGGTGCTGGCGTGGATTATCGAGGGCGCCCGGCGGTTCATCGCCAACGGGTACACCTTGCACCCGCCTGCTGCTGTGCGTAACGCGCTGGAGGGCTACCGGAAGTCTTGCGACTGGCTGGGCGCTTTTCTTTCCGCTGAGGCGGAGTTGGGCGACGGGTACGCCGTCGGCAGCCGGGATCTTTACCAACGCTATTCTGCGTACTGCCAAGAGAATGGCGAATACCGCAGGGACAACCGAGACTTCAGAAACGCGTTGCAAAGTGCCGGTTTTGAGTGCAAGCACGGCAAAAAAGGCTGGCAATTCTACG
>USNZ01000059.1 GCA_900556255.1 uncultured Oscillospiraceae bacterium | reverse complement strand
GCTGCAATTTTGGCAAAAAGCGGAACGCATTCACCTCATACCCTTCAGCGGCATATTCACCGTAATTCGTAACAAAAATCAAAACGAAATCCTTATGGATCGCACGCATTTGTCTTGCCAGCTTCATGCCATTGATATCACCCATATCAATGTCCAAAAACACGAGATCCGCCCTTTGAATGTCCGTCTTTGTCAGGACTCGCGGGTCGTTCACGCAAATGGTCTGCATCTGGCGCCTGTTATAGTCCGGCAAGGCAGCAATCGCGCTTTGCAGCGTATTTGTAAACGCTGTATCGTCATCGCAAATCAAAATATGCAGCATGGAATCACCATTTTCAGGGGTGTGTCGGAAGTTGTTGGAATTTGTATTCAAAATAATGCGCCTCCCTTTTCCTGTCAAGAGATCCCCTTTGCTTTCGGACAAAAGAACGGTTTTAATTTATAATAGTTGATTATCTGTCCAGCGTCAACCTATACACTATAAAATAATGGGGGTGACGCAAATGTTGGTTGATTTTTCCGAACGGCTAAAGCGGCTTCGGCGCGAAAAAGGATACTCGCAGGCAGCGCTTGCCCAGAAAGTTTCGGATATGGGTCAAAATTTGAGTGAGGCGGCACTGGCAAAATACGAAAGCAGCCGAACGTACCCCAACTTGCAGGTGGCCGCCTCTCTTGCGGATTATTTTGGCGTTTCCATTGACTATCTAGCCTGCGGAGAAAAAGCATCTGTCATTTCTGTTGATGGTCTAACAGATGAACAGGTTGATTTGGTGACAGAACTTGCCCGTAGTTTACAGCAGCAAAACAAAAACCATCGGGTCACCCCAAAATCCACCCCGACACCAGAACAGCAGGAATTGGTGTTTAAGGTGATTGAGCAATTTTTGAAATGATTTCAATACAGTCAAGGCCGGACGCACTCTGCGCCCGGTCTTTTTTGCAGTTACGCACGATTTTTTGCAGGTTTGCCGTTTTATTGGATTTTCGAGGTTTTAGGTGTTACAGTGTAACCACAAGGAGCGGTCATCTTATCCTCTGCGGTGCAATATGCGGAGTCCTTGCGTTATTCCATCTTCCCGCAAAATACATCGCTTTTTTCTGCGCAATTTTTATCCTGCTGCTTGCCTGTGTTTCTGCCAAGTACTTAAAAGGCTCCCGTATGCAGTCCGTTCCTTCCTGCACTTTTTCTCAAAACAGAGCTTTCGTATGCTTCTTGTCCATCGTGTACTGCTGGTTTTTGTGGTTCTTCCGGCCGCCATTTCTGTATTCCTGGCATCCGTTCTTTGCGTTCGTTATTTATTTCGTTTCCCGTGCCATATTATCAACCATATTAGGCTATATATCAAAGCCATTGGTAACTTATATTTAAGGCAACGCCGCACAATTCAAAGCTATCGTTTTGGGCAGGGCGGGGATTTATTCAGAAACGCCTTAGCCAACCTCCAAGACACCCCACCAAAGGTTCCCGCATCGGCGCACAGATGCGGAACCCATTCGCCCTGCCGCCGACCCGATACATTTCGGATATGACGAACCATTATAGTGAAAGAGAATTTTAAGAAAACCAAGAAGCGTTTCTTGCCCCTGATGTCGGCGCTTGCGCTGGCCGTCCGCATAGCAGTTACGGAAAATCTCAAAAAGATTCCCAACCATATGAAACAAAAAACCATCGTTCCAGCCCTTCCCTTTCTCCTGCCCAGCCTGTTCGGGGTGGGGGTGTTCTATGCGGTGCCGTTTGCGGTCAGCGTGTTTTTTACGTTTACACAGGGGGTGGCGCACCCGCACTTTGCGGGGCTGCAAAATTTCCGGGAGCTGTGGGGCACTGCCGTGTTCCGGCAGGCGCTTGGCAACACGGTGCTCTTTCTCACCGTTGGGCTTTGCCTGCTTTTGGCGTTGGCGTTGTTTGCGGCGCTTGTGTGTGCCAAGGGGCGCTTTGCGCCGCAGGAGCTGGCGCTGCTGCTGCCCATGGTGATCCCCGTCAACAGCTTTGCCCTGGGCTGGCAAAGCCTTTGGGGGCAGAATGGGGCTGTGAATCGTCTGTTGGGTCTGGCCGGGCGGGAACCGGTCGATTTTTTGAACGGTGCGGCGGCTTTTCCGCTTCTGGTGGCGCTGTACCTCATCAAAAATACCGGCTGTGTCAGCCTGATTTTGGCCGCCGTCATCCGCGCCGTCCCGCAGGATTATCAGGATGCCTACCAACTGGACAGCACCAGCGAATGGGGGTATGTGCGCCGCGTTTTGCTGCCTCTGCTCACACCGACGCTGCTGATCGGAATGCTGTTGGGCATCAGCAATTACTTTTTGATGTTCCGGGATGTGTATGCGCTGTACGGCAGCAACCCGCCCGCACGGCTGTATATGCTGCAGCATTTCATGAACGGCAATTTCTACCAGTTAAACCATCAGCTTCTCAGTGCCGCTGCGCTGGCAACGGTGCTTTTGATTACTGGCACGGTTTGGTTCGGCAAACACTGTGGAAAAAACGGAAAACGGGAAAGGGCGGCGGCAATAATGTGGAAAAAAGGCGTGCGGTTTCGCCTGCAAAAGCTGGGGCTGAACCTTTTGGCGGCGTGCTGCCTACTGCCGGTGATCTTTCTGCTGGCAAATTCTCTTTGCGTTGGCGGAACCGTCAGCTTGACACAGTATGAGGACATTCTTTTGTACCAGCGGCCGTTCTACGTCTGGTTCTGGAACAGTGCTGCCTACACGGCATCCACCCTTGCGGTTTCCCTGCCCGTCAGCGTTTTGGCGGGGTATGGATTCAGCCAGTTTTCCTTCCCCGGACGGAATTTTTTGCTGGGATTCTATGTTCTGCTGATGCTGATGCCATTCCAGGCAACGGTCGTATCGCAATATTTGACGCTGAACGCCCTTGGTCTGCTGGATACCCCGTGGGCTGTTATCTGGCCGAACGCTTTTCAGACGTTCGGCGTATTCATGATGACACAGTTCATGGCGTCCATTGACCGGGAACTCCTGCAGGCGGCCCGGCTGGACGGTGCAGGACATGGAACGCTGTTTTTCCGCATTGTGCTGCCGCTGTGCCGCCCGGCTGTTTTCTCCCTGCTGTTGCTGCAATTCCTTGCGTGCTGGTCCCTGATCGACCAGCCGCTGCTGTTTTTGAAAAACGGCGCGCTGTACCCGCTGGCGCTGGAGCTGAACAGCCAGACCTTTGGCAGCTCGGCGTATGCGGCAGGGGCGATTTACGCGGTGCCGCCGGTTTTGGCCTATGGCCTGTGCCGGAAGTATCTGACACAGGGGGTAAAAAGCCTGTGACGCAAAATGTGAAGCGAAACACGATTGGCCGCCTGGCGCTTGGCTTTTTTGCGGCGATGCTGGTATTGACCCTGCTGAACCAAAAAATTGATGCCCTGCGCACCCCGACCGTGGCGACGGTATGGCCCAAAGCGGGGCAGATCAACGGCGCGGAATATTCGACGGTGCTGCCTACAGAAACGCTGCGGCAGGAGAACGGAGAAACCTTTGTTTACATCGCAGAGGAAAGCACCTCCTGGCGATATGAAACCACGGCCCGGCGCGTGCGCGTGACGGTGCTGGAGCAAAACGAAAGCTGGACGGCAGTCAGCGGCCTGTCCGGCGATGCCCCGGTGGTGCAGTACGCCACGCGGGCGCTGAACGCAGACGGCGGCCCCGTGCGGCTGTGGGAGGGGACAGCATGAAACCATTCCATATGGCGCGGAAAATTTTGCTTCCGGCCGTGCTGCTGGCCCTGGCGATCGGTTTGGCATGGAAACAAACGGAATTGGCCGCATCACTGCCCGCTGATCGGGTCGAAATTCTGGCAGACGGCGGAGCGTCCTATCTCGTTCCTGCGCGTGCGGCGCTGGAACAGGCCGGTGCAGACGGGGAAGCCTTTGTAGCTACGCTGGAAAACGACCGTCTGGTACTGGCCGAAGTCACCTTGTTTACGGCCCAGCAGGCCGACGCCGCCCTGACCCATGCGGGGATCACTGACGTGCGGGTCCTGGATTACAGTTGGGGCAAAGAGCTTTTGCGTCAGCTCGTCACATTGCGGCGGATGGGGATGGCACTTGCCGCCATTGCCGCACTGCTCTGGTGGCTGGCGTGCGGGGTGCGCAGGGAACTGCGGTGTGCCGGGGCGGCCTTGCGGCATTCCTATTGGCAGGAATGGCTGCCCGACCATGCGGCCGCACTGCTGGCCTGGGGCATTGCGGCACTCCCCTGCCTATTGGCGGTCGCTTTGTTGGCACGTTGGCTGTGGCAGGTCGAAATCGTTTTGCCGGCAGGGCTGATTCCTGCAGGCAGCCTGTTTGACCGCGCCCATTACGCCGCGTGGCTGGAAAGGACGTTCCCTGCAGGGCATTGTTCCGCTTACGCCGCCGCTTTGCGCCAGACCATTGTGCAAAGCCTTCGCCTGGGGACAGCGTCCGGGCTGGCGTTTCTTGCATGGCTTGGTTGGGGGCGCTGCATGAATACGCATCAAAAAAAGTGATTTTGGAAACGGGTTTGCGCTGTGCATTTTGAAAGCGAGAGCGAAAAGAGGTCGGCCAACATGAAATCTTCTCCTTTCCATAACCGAATTCGCCTGCTGGCTTTGCTGGCCGCATTTGTTCTGGCTTGTGCCGGGTGTGTTTGGCTTTTTCTGCACAGCGGGCGGGCGAACCGCCGCCAAGAAGCAGAACCGGTTTCCGCCTCCGCACAAACGGCGGAAGCTGCCGCCCTGCCTAACTTTGCTGCGCCGGTGCTGTACGACGCACAGTCGGAAGTGACCGAAGAGCTTCCCGATGACCATGCCTGGCAGCAGGAAATCTTTCCCTATGGCGATGATCTGGTTCAACTGAATTACGGCGGGGATGATGCCCTGTTTGCTGCGGTGTCTGCCTTGACCGGGAGCACGGTTCTGGCCTTCCCGGCGCAGGATTTTCCCAACTTGGGCACGCTTCGCTGTGCCAGCGCTGCCCTTGCCCCGGACGGGACGCTCTGGCTCCTCGGCTATGACGAAACGACGCAGGAATTTGCCCTGCAAGGCTCCGGCCAGGGCGAACCGGCACGGTTGGGTGTCTGCCCCTTTGACTACGCCAGCCCGGATGCCTTTGCGGTGTGCGGGGACTATGCCGCTGTGCTGGGCAGGATCGGCACAGAGCGGATTTTGGTGATGTACGACCGCGCCACGGGACAAAGTACCAGAAAAACCGGCGTACAGTCGTTTTGCTTTGGGGCGGATGGTACACTGTATTGCGTCAAAACGGATGGCACCCTCTGCGCCGCCGACCCCATGCAGACCAAAAGCCTTTGGCAGCAGGAGCTTCCCAGCGGGTCTGCATATCAGCAGGTGTGGTACAGCCCGCAGGTTGGGCTGTTCAGCTGTGCCAGCCGCGGGGGAACGGTTCGGCTGCATGACGCGGAAACAGGAGAACCGACAACGGCGTTTTTTACGGCGGCGGAAAATGGGCTGGATTACACGGCGGAGGGGATGGCGAGCGCCTCCTTTGCCGTCGGGGCGGACAAACGGGTGCTGTTCTGCCAAATCACAACGGACTATGACCAGCAGCCGATAGAAAGCCGCCGCATCACCCGCGTCTTTTTGCCCCGAACCGCAAGCAACGCTGCGGTGACACTGACCATCACTGCGCCCTACCCGGCGCAGGGGTTGCTGTCCTGCGTGCGGCTGTACCAAAGCCGACACCCGGAGGTGGAGATCGTCTGGGACACCGCCTACGACACCGTGAGCGATTATAGCGCCCACTGGGAGCAGTACGCCGAACAGCTGTCGCTACGGCTGATGAGCGGTGACGTGGGCGATATTGTGCTGCTGAACGGTTCCGGCCTGGAGGTGAGCGCCGTGCTGGAGAGCGACGCCATGGCCGATTTGACGCCCTATCTGGAACAATGCCCCTACCGTGACGAGCTGGACGAGGAACTGTTGCAGCCGCTGACCAACAGCGCGGGGCGGCTGTGCGGCGTTCCGCTGGGGGTATCGCCGCAATATTTGATCTACAACGAGACGTTGGGCCAGTCGCTTGGCCTGACATGGGACACCGATGCCCTGACCTGGAAGGACCTGCTGGACTTAGCCACCGTCTGGCAGGCAGCGGGGGAGGCAAGTCCTTCGCTGTTCTGCACGGGCTCGGCGCGGGACCCGGATTCGATTTTGGAGGACTTTCTCCTGGCCAATCTGGACAGCTTTTCCGATGCGGCTGCGGCTGCCGCACTGGAGCCGCAGCTTGCGGCGCTTCAAGCGCTGTGGGACGGCGACACCCTGATGCGTGCCGGTACGGACGGCCGCTTTTGGAGCGACGGCTTTTTTGAGAATGTCCTTTTCACCATGGGTTCCGCCGCCAACTATGAAAATTTGCTGGAAAACCTGACGGCGGCGGAGCAGGCCAGCCAGTGTACCCTGCGCCTAGTTCCCATCCCGTTGGGCGAAAATGCAAGCAGGCGCCAAAACTACGCCGTCAGTTGGGGGATCTCCGAACGATCCGGCAACAAGGAGGCGGCCTGGGCGTTGCTGGAAGCCACGCTTGGCGAGGACGGCTTTGTGAACGATATTTACAGCAAAGATTACGCGCTTGTCAACCGCGTGGCCGACCGCCAGCGGTATGAAGCAATCTTCGCCGCACGGCACAGCGTCCAGCCGCAGGAGCGCCACTATGCGCAGTACCGCGCTGTCTGCCTTCAGCCGACCAGCCGTTACAGTGAGCCAAACAACTGGAAAGCCTGCGTTCTGGCACCGATCCAAGAGGCTGTCACAGGCACCGCCCCGCTGGACGAGGCCATCCAAACTGCCGTGACCAACTGGAATCGGGAACGGGTAGAGTAACCAATTTCATATGCTTCATTGCGCCAAAAGCGCTGTGATGAAAAAACTTTGGTAAAATTTGCTGCATCGTTTTCATCAATTTTATACCGAAGTTTATTGAAAAGTTTCCGAATGTCGGCTTTCTATAAGGAGGTGATTATTTGAAAGGCTATTTTGTAGGTACAATTTCAGCGAAAAAAGTTAGAAGAAAACAGATCATCAATTGACAGCACAAGCTATGTTTATGCATCAACAAGAACAAAGCAGGCGCAGCCGAGAGGCGTGCGCCTGCTTTGCCTTGAACGAAAGATTCTGCTTGAAACAATGGATTGTTATTTGAATGCAAATTATCCAAATCAGTTGAATGGTGCCATGTCAGTATTATCTGAAATGAATTTCAGATATTTGGCATGGCACTGTTTTATTGATAATACGACATCGCATCCACTCTCTCTCCGTTTTCCCTCACCTCAAAATGCAAGTGGTTCCCCGTGGCGCGGCCGGTGTGGCCGACGTAGGCGATCACCTGCCCGGCCTGTACCT
>USNZ01000058.1 GCA_900556255.1 uncultured Oscillospiraceae bacterium | reverse complement strand
CCGCCCATGGTGGGGGTGCCGTTTTTCTTGCTGTGCCATGTAGGGCCCTCCTCGCGGATGGTCTGGCCAAAGTGCAGCCGGTGCAGCGCCGGGATCATGAATTTGCCCGCCACCGCCGTGATGGCAAAGCCGCCGACGGCTGCCGCCGCCAACAGGGATGAGATTTGCTCCATGCCGTTGATTCCTCCAAACGTGTGTTGGGGTGCTTACCCCTGCGGCAATTCCTTATAGTATTCCTGCAGCAGCTGCTCCAGGCCCATGCTGTGGCTGGCCTTGACAAGCACAGCGTCACCGGGGCGCACGAATTGCCGTACATATTGTAGCACTTCTTCCGCCGTTTGGCAATGCACCGCCGCAACCCCGTGCGCTTTTGCGGCCTCGGCCATGGCGGCGCTGCGCGGGCCGTAGGCGATGAGTGCATCAATGCCCGCGTCAGCAGCCCACTCGCCGGTATGGCGGTGCCCCTCCTCGCTCGCACCGCCCAGCTCAAGCATATCGCCGAGCAGCGCGATCTTCCGGGCATTGGGCAGTGCCTTGAGGACAGAGAGCGCAGCCTTCATGCTGTCGGGGCTGGCGTTGTAGCAGTCCTCAATGAAGGTGATGCCGCCCTTTTCCACGATATGCTGGCGCATGCCGGTGGCCTGGTAGCGGGAAAGCGCGGCGGCGCACCGGGCGGGGTCCAGCCCCAGGCGGGTGGCGGCGGTGTAGGCTGCCAGCGCATCGTACACGGTGTGGCGCCCCACGGTGGGGATGCTCACGGCAAAGCGGCCGTGCTCGGCGTCCGCCAGCGTAAAGCGGGTGCCGCCCGCCACGGTGGTGATATCCAGTGCGCGGACATCGGCTTCGGGTGCGTCGATGCCGAACCAAACAGCGCGCAGCCGCGGCGGCACCTTGGCGGTGGGCAGCAGGTCGTTGTCGGCGTTCAGCACAAGGGGCGCACCGTCGGGCAGACCTGCGCAGATTTCCATCTTCGCTTTCAGTATATTCTCCCGCGTGCCGAGATTTTCCAGATGGGACACGCCGATCATTGTAATAATGGCGGCAGAGGGGCGGGCACAGCGGGTCAGGCGCTCAATTTCACCCGCATGGTCCATGCCCATTTCCACCACAGCGTACTCGGTGTCGGCGGTCAGGCGGAACAGCGTGTTGGGCACGCCGATGTCGTTGTTCTGGTTGCCCTCGGTCTTTAAGGTGTTTCCGAAGGCCGACAGCACCGCATAGCAAAACTCCTTGGTGGTGGTTTTGCCCACGCTGCCGGTGACGCCGATCATACGCGGGCTGAACAGCATACGGTAGTTGGACGCCATGCGCACCATGGCCAGGGCGCTGTCCTGCACAAGGACGGTGCGGTTTTCGGGCACACCGGGCACGGGGTGGTTGGCGATGATATACACCGCGCCGTTTTGGTAGGCGGCGGCGGCAAAGTCGTGGCCGTCCACCCGTTCGCCCGCAAAGCAGACAAAGACACAGCCCGGCTGCACCTTGCGGCTGTCGGTAACAACGGCGGTAACGGGCACAGGCTCGGCCAGTGTCAGCCCCGCCAGCAATTCATTGGCATAGATGGTTTGCATGATTCGTTGCCTCCTTTGGCAATTTACTCGGTGGTAATGGTCACGACGGTGCCGTAGGCAGCCTCGCTGCCGCCTGCCACATCCTGGCTGACCACCTTGCCGGACTCACTGCCCACAAGGCGGACATTCAGGCTGCTGCTTTTCAGCATCTGGGCGGCAAAGGTTCCGCTGCTGCCCACGACATCGGGTACGGTGGTCTTGCTGTCCTGGTCGGTCTGGGTGTACAGATACACCGTCGAGCCTGCGGGCACGGTGGCACCCGCCACGGGGTACTGGTAGACGATGGTGCCGTTTTCGCCGATCAGGCGGTGCTGCAGACCCTGCTTGTTCAGCTCTACCTGTGCGCCCGTCCATGTGTTTTCCAGGCAGTAGTGCACATTGACTTCCTCGGTGGGGTTGTAGCTTGGGTCTTGCTCCAGACCCAGGTAGGGTGCGACCTCGCTGATGATGTTGCCCACGATGGGGGCCACGATCTGGCCCGCCAGGTCACGCACCCAGCGCGGGTCGTCCAGCATGACGAACACTTCAATTTCGGGGTCGTCCACAGGCAGCACGGCGGCAAAGCTCATCTGCTTGTAGTAGTCGCCGTCGCTGCGCAGCGAACGGTCGGTACGTTCGGCTGTGCCGGACTTGCCGCCGATGCGGTAGCCCGCCACATAGGCGTTGCGGTTGGAGTGGCCTTCCTCGCCGTGGCCGACGGTTTCTTCCATCATGGTCAGCAGCTGAGTGCTGACTTCCTCGGAGATGACCTGGCGGCGGATATCGGTCTCCGTCTGGGAGACCACGTTGCCCGCCTTATCGGTGATTTTGTCCACCACATAGGGCGTCACCAGATACCCGCCGTTGGCGACCGCCGCAACGGCTGTGGCCATCTGCATCGGGGTGATGGACTCATTCTGGCCGAAGGCCGCCGTGTACAGGTTGGTGTCGACATTGGCCATCTGCTCGGCATTGTAGACGCTGGTCCAGCGGGTTTCGTTGGGCAGGTCAATGCCGGTGGGTTTGGTAAAGCCGAACGCCTCGATATAATTGTAAAAAGTCGAGGGCTGCAGGGTTTGCGCAGCCTGGATAAACCAGATGTTGCAGCTGTTGTTCAGCGCCTGCGCCATATCCTGCAAACCGTGGGTGTAACCCAGGGCGCAGTGGTAGGTGTGCTTGTATTTTTCGGAATCCTCGTTGACGGTCAGCTCGCCGCCGCAGTAAAACTCCTGCCCGGCGGTCATCACACCGGAATCCAGCCCGGCCGCGGCCGTGACCAGCTTAAAGACCGAACCGGGGATATACAGCTCGGTGATGTTCTTATTCTTCCACTGGGACTCGCGCAGCATACCCTGCAGACGGGTGTACTCGCTGCTGACGGTGTTGCCTTCCTCGTCCTGCGTGGTCTCGCGGCTGATGCGGCCGTCCTCCACAATGTCGGCCACCTGCTTTTCGCCCAGGCGGCTTTGCAGCCACTCAATGTCGTCGGCAGTCAGCGATTCGGCGTCGAGGATCGACTGCATTTTTGCGTCGGAAATCACATACGGCTGGTTGGGGTCAAACTGCTGGGTGGTGGCCATGGCCAGCACCGCGCCGGTCTTGACGTTCATCACAATGGCGCAGCCGCGGCCGTGCACCTGGTAGGTGTCCATGGCCTCGTCCAGATACTTTTCCACGATGGACTGCACGTTTTCATCAATCGTCAGCACAAGGTCGTTGCCGTCCACGGCGTCATAGACCTTGGCGGCAGACTCGTCCAGCACCTCGCCGTCGCGGTTGGTTTCGGCAATGCTGCGTCCGGGTGTGCCGGCCAGCGTTTCCTCGTAGGACTTTTCCAGCCCGTAGGCACCCTCGCCGTCGGCATTGCAGAATCCCAGCACCGATGCCAGAAATTCACCGTAGGGGTAGCTGCGCACACTGGTCTGCTCGGTGCGCAGGTAAAGGACGCGCGCCCCCGTGGCGTTTTCGTTTTCGGCGGGGATACGGTATTCGTCGGCATAGGCAAGAATGGCATCGGCCACGGGTTTTTCCACGCCCTTGGCAACCACGCGGTACTGGTACGGCTCGCCCGCGTCGTTTTTGGCGGTCAGCACACTGTACACGGCCTCGGCGGTGGTGCCGTCGTTCAAAAGGTTGGCGATCTCCTCGGCGGCGGTTTGCAGCTGGGCGTCGGTCGCCCCCGCCTTGACGGAGGACGACGGGTCGCAGATGATGTTCCACACGGTGTTGGATTTGGCCAGCACCTTGCCGTTGGCGCTTAATATGGAGCCGCGCGCGGCGGGCAGCACGGTGTCTTTGAGCTGCTGGGCCACAGCCTCGGTGCGGTACAGCTCAGCGTCGCGCAGCTGCAGGGCGTACAGCTGGTAAATCAGCACACCGAAGCCGAAAATCAGAAACAACGCCGTGGCCACCAGCGTGCGCAGACGCATGTGGATATCCTGTTTGCGGCGGTCTGCCTTGTTTGAAGATTGTGCCATAAGCGGATCCTTTTTGCCTATTGCGGCTGCGAGCCTTCTTGCACAACGCGGCAATGCCGCATGGCAAAAAGGCTCGCAGCTACGGTGTTTTGTTGTCGTTACGGGTTCAGGCTGCCCCACAGGCTGAGCGCGGCGGTGCGCACCTGCGCCAAAAAGCGGGTGGCGCTGTCGCCGGTTTTTTCTATGACGCTGTCCTCCTCAAGCCGGACATAGGTGATCTGGCTTGCGTCCAGACGAACCAGCCCCAGCCGACCTTCGGCAACCTCCTGCAGGCTGCTGCGGGAGGTGATCTCCCCCATTTTGGTGGAGAGATAATCGTACTCGCTGCAGGCGGCGGTCAGCTCGGCGCGGGCGCTGTTGATCTGGCCGTTCAGCTCGGTCAGCTTGGCCTGGCTGTACACCACGCTGACGATCAGCCCCAGCAGCAGGGCGGCCGCCAACACGCGCAGGGTATTGGCCAAAAGATGTCCGGCCTTGCGCAGGCCGGTTTTTCCGCCGCGCACAACGCGCACGCTGGGCTGCGGACGATCCAGTCTTTCAGCCGCCTGGTCATGCAAAAGTACAGTTGTCATAAGGGTGCCTTTCTATGCGCAAGCCTTACACCTTTTCCAACACGCGCAGCTTGGCGCTCCGCGCACGGCGGTTCTGCTCCAATTCTTCGGCGTCGGCTTCTATGGGCTTGCGGGTAATAAGTTTGGCCTTGGGTACGCCGCCGCAGGTGCACACCGGCTGTTCCGGCGGGCAGGTGCAACGCAGCGCCCAATGGCGGAATTTGTTTTTGACGAGGCGGTCTTCCAGACTGTGGAAGGTAATAACGCACAGCCGACCGCCGGGGGCCAGGCAGTTGAAGATGGCGTCCAGCCCTTCGTTGAGGGCGTCCAGCTCCGAGTTGACCGCAATGCGCACGGCCTGGAAGGTGCGGCGCGCGGGGTTTTTGGCCTTGCGGCGCTCGGCCGGGGGCACGGCGCTGGCCACAATGTCGGCCAGCTGCAGGGTGGTTTCAATGGGGGCCGTCTCGCGCGCGGTGACGATTTTGCCCGCGATCTGCCAGGCATACGGTTCCTCGCCGTAGTCGCGCAGGATGCGGGTCAGTTCCTCACGGCTGAGGGTGTTGACCAGATCCGCGGCGGTAGGGCCTTGCTGACTCATGCGCATATCCAGCGGGGCGTCGGCATGGTAGGAAAAACCGCGCTCCGCGTCGTCCAGCTGATGGCTGGAAACGCCCAAGTCCAGCAAGGCCCCGTTGACCGCCGGGATGTCCAGTTCCGCCAGGACACGCGCCGCCTCGCGGAAGTTTACCTGCACCACCTGCGCCGGCAGGCCCTTTAGCCTTTCGGTGGCAACTGCCACCGCATCCGGGTCCTGATCCAAAGCGATCAACCGGCCGGTCGTGAGGCGTTTTGCAATTTCTTTGCTGTGCCCTGCGCCCCCCGCCGTGCCGTCCAGATAGACACCCGTGGGGTCGATGTTCAAGCCGTCCAGGCAGGGCTGCAGCAGGACGGGAATGTGGGAAAATTCCATAACCAAATCCCTTTATATATCAGGACTTAACTCAAAAGTCCAGTTCTTCCATTTCGGCGGTAAAATCTTCGTCACTGTCGGCCTGGTTTGCGTTCCAGGCGGCGGTGTTCCAGATTTCGGCAAAGCTGCGGTTTCCGATGATGGTCACATCGTGGTCCAGCCCCGCGTACTCGCGCAGCTTGGCGGGCAGCTGAATGCGGCCCTGCTTGTCGGGCGTGACCTCCACAGCCGAGGCATACAGCATACGGCTGACCTTACGCCCTTTTACAAGACCTTTTTCTTCGATTTTGGCTGCGACCTTTTCAAACTCGTCGGCGGGGAAAGCGGCCAGGCAGTTGTCCAGCCAGCGCGCCACAATAAAGGTCTCGCCCATCGTGTCACGGAAACGGGCAGGGAAATTCAGGCGGCCCTTGGCATCGATGGCGTAATCGTATTGACCAACCAGCACGCGGCTCCCCTCCCCTTTTTGACAGATTGCACAAGAATTCGTTCTTGTTTTTGACGTTGCTGCGTTATCGCTGTGGAAAACTCGGTGGAAAGTGTGGATAACTACCCACATTTACCCAAAACTATGGGTCAATTACCCCTTTTTACCCACCTAGTACATTTAGTCTACCATCTGCCGATACAAAAAGCAAGCCCACAACAGAAAAAATCTGCTGTGGGCTTGAAATTTCACATATTTTTGGGGAACGGCAGCTTTAGCGGCCCTGGCTGCGGGGGTTGCGGGCAGCGGCGTTGCGCAGGTTCATGCGGGTATTTTTGATTTCCGACACGCTGCGGGCCAGCGCTTCCTCCGAGTTTTTCAGGATGCTCTCGCAGTAGACGGTGGCGTTTCGGCTCAGTTCCTTGGCCTGGGTCTGCGCGGCGGTCAAAATCTCCACGGCGCGCTGCTGGCTGCGCTTGACGATTTCCTGCTCGCTGACCAGTGTGCGGGCGCGCTCCTCGGCCTGTTGGATGATACCCTCGGCCTCGACGCGGGCATTTTTCATGATCTGCTCGCGATCGTTGACGATTTTTTTGCTTTCCCGCACTTCGTCGGGCATATTGTTGCGCACCTCGTCAATGATATCGCGCATACGGTCGACGTCCACCACGCGCTTGGAGGAGGCGAACGGCACAGCCGAGCCGGCCTCCAGGGTTTCTTCCATCAGATCCAGCAATTCTTCTACGTTCATACCTGTTCCTCTTTCTCATAGCGGCTGACCATAATCTTGCCGTAAATATATTGTTTGGTGCGCGTCAGGCTGCCCACGGTTTCGGGCAGGTCGGCCTCGCGCTCGCTCTCGCAAAGCACCACACCGCCGGGGGCCACCTTGCTCTCCAGCGCGGGCAGCACCGCCGCCAGGGTATTGTGTCTGTACGGCGGGTCGAGCAATACGATGTCAAACGGCCCGCGGATGTTAGCCAAAAAGCGCAGGGCCTCGCCGCTGCGGATATCGGCAGTGCGCTCCACGCCCGCCGTCTTGCAGTTGGCGGTCACAACAGCCAGTGCGCTTGCGTTCTGATCTACAAAGACACAGCTTTTTGCCCCGCGGGACAGCGCCTCGATGCCCAGTTGGCCGCTGCCAGCAAACAGATCCAGCACCCGCGCACCGGGCACCAGAAACTGCACGCTGGAAAACATGGCCTCCTTGACACGGTCGATGGTAGGGCGGGTAACTTCCTCTCCGGGAAGTGCCTGCAAATTCTTGCCGCGGGCTGTACCTGCGATAACGCGCATGGGCTGTACCTCGTTTCTGTGGGTTGGTTAAAGAATATCAATATAATTATGATACCTCCCTCCCCCATTGTCAAGGGGTAGAAGGTGTAAAATAAATGGGCGTTTTGGACG
>USNZ01000057.1 GCA_900556255.1 uncultured Oscillospiraceae bacterium | reverse complement strand
CGTGGATAATACCGGTCAGCGGGATGGTGTTGAGGTAGGCTTCCAGAATGGTGTCCTTGCTGTAACGCTTGGCAAGACCCAGCGCGCGGAAGATCTCGCGCACCTTACGCAGGGCGTCGGTCTCGTTGTCCTTGGTCAGGTTTTTGATGAGCTGCTGTTCCAGCGTGGAGGCACCCTGCTGTGAGCCGAGCAGGGCGTTGTCGGTCAGCATATTTAAGGTAGCGGCGATGGTACGCTTGAGGTTGATGCCCGGCTCGTTGCGGAAGTTTTTGTCCTCAACGGCAATGACCGCGTTCTGCAGGTTTTCCGGTATTTCGGAAAGCGGCACCTTGATGCGGTTTTCGCTGCGGGTAAAGTAGGCGTACTCGCTGCCGTCGGCGGCGTAGACGATGGAGGCTTCCATCAAATGGCTGCTGTCCAGATCCAGCACGGTGCTGTCGTTGGCAGTTACCTGCACCAGATACATGGCAAGCAGCACCGAACCGACGCTGGCCGCCATGATGCACAGGCATAGCATACAGCCGATGAAGCCCAAAATCATGCCGGGGATACTGCGGCGGCGACGGGGCTTTTTCTTTTTCTTGGCCGGGGCTGCACCATCTGCGGGAGCCGTTTTGGCACCGTTGGTGGAAAGCTGGCGTTTCTGATTGGGTTCTATGGGAACCGCCTCCTTTTAGAGTTATAGACAAGATGCCGAGTAGCATCTGATTGCAAACCGGTATAGAATGAATTATACCACAAACCGACGGTAAAAGTACAGCCCGGAATGTAAAATTCACAACTTTTTGAGTTTTTGCACATTTTTATGCCATACTAACCCCAAAGGTTTGCTATTCTCCAAAGGAGGGTGTTTTTTATGCGAGAGAATTTTCGCCGCTGTGCGGTCATTTTGCCGCTGTTGGCAGGTATTGTCCTGCTGCTGGCCCTGCTTGCCTTGTGGGCGCGGCGCCCGCAGCCCGCCGCACCGCGCTATATGCTGCGGGACAACGGCGGCCACCCCGCGTTATACACCGCCGACGGTGCCGGTCCCCTTGCGCAGTACGATGAAATTTACACCCGCCTTTTGCCCGAAAGCGACTATTTGAATTTGCAGCAGGGCATTTTGCTGGCCGACGAGGCCGAGCTGCAGGCAAGGCTGGAGGACCTGGGGCTTTGAGGAACAGAGTTGAGATCGGCAAGGAGGGGTCAAGACCCCTCCCTACAAATTACCGGAAGGCAAGAAGTTATCGACAGGACGCCCATTTTCGGCAGGTTTGTAGGGGACGCATAGATGCGTCCCGTGCGGTTTACCCGTTAGATTGCATTGTTGGGAGGATTGCACGGGCGGCATATATGCCGCCCCTACGGACTAACCCGTAATTTTCGCGCCACCATTTGACCGCGGGCGGGGCATACCCCGCCCCTACCGGGTGGTGAATTTTTCGGCGGAGCCGTAGGACGGGAGAGGGTGGGCGAGGCGTCCAAAGAAAGTACACATCCCGGGCAAGCAGCCCTTTTATTCCTTATCCAGAGAGCCTTTCTTGGCGACGGTCTTGGTGAAGGCCACGATCAGCAGGCTGCCGACGATGACGGCGGTCAGCGTGTTGACGATGGCGGCAAAGAAGCCCTGCGCAAAGACCTTTTTGACAGGCTCCTGATAAATCAGGATATCCAGCACGGGGGCCAGGCCGCACCAGGCGACCACCTGGGCAATGACGTTGGAGATGGTGAAGGTGATGAGTTCCTTCTTGCCGAACTCGCCTTCCTGAATCTTCATCTTCTTGGCGAACAGGCCGACGATAACGCCCACCAGCGCAGAGGACAGAACCCAGCTCCACCACGGTGCACCGCCCCAGGACAGGTCGATCAGGGTGTGGCCGATAAAGCCGATCAGGCCGCCGGCAACGGGGCCGTACATGGCAGCCAGCAGACCCAGAACAGCGTACTGCAGGCTGATGTTGGTGTTGGCGATCGGGCTGGGGATAGCCACAAAGCGGCCCAGCACAAAGAACAGGGCAGCGCCGATACCGATGGCAACAAACGTTTTAACATTATTGTTTTTCATAATTCCGTAACTCCTTTTTTCCGCAATGGCTGCCCACTGTCGGGGCAACAATACACAGTATAAAAGCGCACCGCGGCAATGTCAATGGGCAAATGGCGGCTTTTGCGCGAAACAAAGCGGTTTTCGGCACTTTTGGGGTGCATTTTACCGCAGGGCGCGGTCCAGCAGGTGTTCCATACAGCGGCCCGCTATTTCCGGGTCGGCGGCGGGGTCGGCGGCCAGTGCCAGAAATCCGCCCGCGGCGGCGCTTATCAGCGCATAAACGCAGTAATCCATATCCAGTGCCGCGTCGATCTGCCCGGCGTCCTGCAGACGCTGCAATGTGCCGCGCACCAGTGTGCGCAGCGCCTCGGTACGCTCTTTTTGGCAGGGGCCGTCGCACAGGCGGACACCTGCGGCGCTGCCGGCAATGATGCGGTACACCCCCATGCGGGTCTTGGCCAGATCGGTCAGGTAATCCCGCACGGCGGCCGAAAGCTCGGCGCGGGTGGTGCAGCCCTGCAGGCGGGTTTGCAGGCGGTGCAGCTCATCGTCGAAAATATACAGCGTCATGCCGTACAAAATTTCACTCTTGGAAGAAAAATACTCGTACACCGTTCCCTTGCCGATACCGGCGGCCTCGGCAATTTGCTGTACCTTCATGGTTTTGGGGTCGCAGCCCTGTTCGATCAGGTGCAGGGCGGCGGCATACAGGGCGTGTTCGCGCAGGGTGCGGACATCGCGGTTCATGGCTGTTCCTCCTCCTTTTCGGCGGGTTCGGTGTGCTCGGCGGTTTCGGCGGCCTCGGCGGCGCGGCGGGCGGCGAATTCGGCCGCAAACTCAGCGGCATCGTCGGGCAGGTCGTCCAGACCGTCGTCGCCCACGTCCACGTTTACGGGCGGCTTGCGGTAGAAGCTGTCATACAGGACCGGCACGACAAACAGCGTCATCAGGGTGGCGTAGCTGAGTCCCCCGATGATGACAATGGCCATGCCCTTGCCCATCTCGCTGCCCGCGTCGGTGCTCAGCAGCATGGTGACCATGGCCAGCACGGTGGTCAGCGTGGTCATCAAGATGGGGCGCATACGGGTGCGGCCTGTGGCCACCAGCGCGTCCTGCCGCTGCAGCCCGCCGATGCGCAGCTGGTTGGCGTAGTCCACAAAGACGATGCCGTTATTGACGACAACGCCCATCAGCACCAGGAAACCCATCAGCGAGATCAGCGAAAGCTGTTCGCCGAAGGCCATCAGCCCCAGCATACCGCCGGTGAACGCCAGCGGCACCGTAAACAGAACGATAAACGGCGAGAGCAGGCTCTGGAACTGCGCCACCATGACAAAGTAGACAAAAGCCAGCGCCAGGGCGAGCATTTTTGCCATCTGCGACAGCATGTCGCCGACCTGTGTGCTCTCACCGGCGATCTCGGCGGTGCAGCCCGCGGGCAATGTCAGCGCGTCCAGCTTGGGGGCCAGTTCGCGGGTGAGCAGGGAGGTATTGTATCCGTCGGCGGTGGCGGAGGTGACGGTCATCTTGCGGGCGCCGTTCTCACGCGCAATGGTCGTGTAGCCGGGGCGCACGCTGCGGGTGGCAAACTCGCCCAGCGTGTGGGTGGTCTGCACCTGTTGGCCGCTGTCATCCATGGCGGTGGCGGTCAGCTCTATGTCAAACAGCGCGTCCAGCGTGGGCACGTCGGCGGCATTGATGACCTTGACGGTGTAGGTCTCGTTGTTGACGGTCAGGGTGGTGGCGGTGGCGTCGGTGGTCAGGGCGGCGGCGATCTTCTGGTAGATCTGTGCCACGGTCAGCCCGCTGCGCATCGCCTTGTCCTTGTCGATGGTCAGCAGCACTTCCTCATCGCCCGCGTCCTGCCCGTCGGAGATATCCTCAATGCCGGGGATCTCCGCCATCAGGGCTTTTACGGCGTCGGCGGCGGTGCGCAGGTCGTCCAGATCGTTGGCGTAGATATCCACCTCGGCACCGCTGCCGGACAGCGCGCTCATGTCCATCATGCCGTTGGCGTTCAGGGTGATTTCGCCGTCTATGTCGGCGGTGCTTTGCAAAATATCCTGCTGCACACGCTCCCCGTGGGAAGCGCCGTCATCGGTCAGCAGAATGTAGAAGGTCATCTCGGTGTTGTTGGCGGCGGTGTCGGCGCCAAGGCCGACGGTGGCAGCCATCGAGTTGCTGCCGCCCGACATCGCGCCCACGGTCTCCACGCCGTCCACGCCCGAAACGGCGGCCATGGCGGCATCGGCGGCGGCAAAGCAGTCGGCATCGGGGGTGTCGGCGGGCAGGGTCAGGCTCATGGAAAGCTGGTTGGAGCTCATTTCGGGGATCATCACAATGCCCATGGTGGCAATGCGCCACACCGACACGCCCAGCAGCACCACGGCCAGCGCCAGCGGCACGGCCTTGCGGCGCAGGCAGAAGCGCAGCAGCTTTTCGTAGCCGTTCAGCATACGGTCAAACAGCGGGTGGCGGATCTCCTTGGATTTTTTCAGCACGGTGGAGCCGGCGCAGGGCACCACGGTCAGCGCCACGACCAGCGACGCCAGCAGGCTGAAGGTGATGGTCCACGCCATGTCGTCCATCAATTCCATGACCATGCCGGAACTGAACACCAGCGGCAAAAATACGCAGATGGTCGTCAAGGTGGAGGAGATGATGCTGCCCTGCACCTGCCGCGCACCCTGCACGGCGGCGCGGGGGGCGGGCAGGCCGCGGTTGCGCAGACGGTAGATGTTTTCAATGACAACGACAGAGTTGTCCACCAGCATACCTACGCCCAGCGCCAGACCCGAAAGGCTTAAAATATTTAACGTAATACCGGAAAAATACATCAGCACAATGGCAAACAGTACGCTAAGCGGCATACTGATGGCCACGACCAGCGTCGGGCGCAGATCCTTCAAAAAGAGCGCCAGCACGATGACGGCAAGGATCGCGCCCTCGATCAAATTGCTCATGACGTTGTTGACGATGAGCTTGATGTAGTCGCCCTGATCCATGAGGGAGGTCAGGTGCAGAGCGCTGTTGTCGGCCTGCAGCTCGGCCATTTCGGCGTTCATCGCCTTGGACACCGTGGAGGTCGAGGCGGTCGAGCCTTTGAAAACCGACAGCAGCACCGCGCGGTTTTCGCCCACCTTGGCGTAGCTTGCGTCGGCGTTATCGGTCAGCTTGACATCGGCCACGTCCTGCAGCTGCACGTCGCCCACGCCGGGCAGCTCACACAGCACCATGTCGCCCAGTGCGTCCACGCTGTCGTAGGGGGTGCCTACCTTTAATACGTAGCTGTCCCCGTCGGCATCGTCGATGTACCCGGCGGGCATCGAAAAGTTTTGCGCCATGATCAGCTGGGACAGGGTGGTGATGTCCAGAAGTTGGTCGAGATTGGCGCTTTTCAGCGCCTCCTCGCGGGCGGATTCATACTGCTCGCGGGCGGCGTCCAGCTGTGCCTGCCCGGATTGCAGCTGGCTCAGCCCGCTGGTGATCTGAAACTCGCCCAGACCCAGCTGTGCCTCGCTGCCGCTGAACAGCAGCTGGCTGGCCAGCGCCCCCAAAGAGGGGTAGATGGGGTTCTGCACCAGCCCCTCCAGCGTGGTTTGCATTTGGGCGCGCTGGTCGTTCAGGGCGTTCAGCTGCGCGTTCAGCTCGTCGATTTTGGCGTTGAGGTCGGTGATGGCGGCGGCGGTATCCTGCTGCTGCTGTTCCGATGTCAGCGCGGCGGAAAGCGCCGTCAGGTACATCTGCTTTTCCAGCAGGGCGGGCAGGGCGCTCTCGTCGGCGTTCTCCATGGCGCTGCGCAGGGCGGCGTCGGCGTCGGTGCAGGCGGCTTGCAGCGCGGCGCGCTTGGCGGCGTCGGCCTTGGCCTCGGCCCAGGTAGCGGGCAGCGTTTCGGTGGCATGCTGCGGGGCGTACTCGGCCACGACGGCCAGCGCCTTGGCGTAAGTGCCCTCGTCCATGGGGGCGTCCAGGCCGGGCAGCTTGTCGGCGTCGATTTTCAGGGCGTCCAGCTTTTGCTGCAGCTCCTGCAGCTGTGCGCCCGCCTCGGTGATTTGGCGGGTCAGTTCGGGGATCTGGTCGTCGATTTTCTGTATGGCGTCCTTCAGCTGCGCGGTCAGGCTGTCCTTTTGGGCGTTCAGCTGCTGCTTGCCCGCCTCCACCTGGGTCTGCGCGTTCTGCAACTGTTTTTTTGTGGCGTCCAGCTGCGCCTGGCTCTTGTCCAGCTCGGCCTTGGCATCGGCCAGACGGTCGTTGACCTGCACCAGCAGCTTGTCGTTGACGGCGTCGATTTTTTCACGGTTCAGCGTGATCTCCACGGTCTTTTTCACCAGACCTGTCGTGGAAATGCGCGCCACGCCGTCCACGCGCTCCAGCTTGGGCAGCAGCGTGTTTTCGACATAGTCGGACAATTCGTAGATGTCCATGTCGTCGCGGCTGACCGCAATATACTGGGTGGCCAGCATGTCGGGCGACATTTCGATGAGCATCGGGGTCGAGCACACGGCGGGCAGCGCATCGCCCAGCTGGTTCAGCGCGGTGCTGGCCTTGACCATGGCACTGTCCATGTTGGTCTTGTCCTCGTATTCCAGGGTGACAAGGCTGTAATTTTCGTTGCTCTGGCTCGTGACGTTTTTGACGCCGTTTAAGGGGGCCAGGCTGTTTTTCACCGGCTTGGTGACGTCCGCCTCGACCTGCTCGGGGCTGGCACCGGGGTAGGTGGTGACGACCATCAGGTACGGCAGGTTCATGTTGGGCAAAAGGTCGGTCTGCATACCGCTGAGGCTGACAAACCCCAGCACGATGACCAGAATGACGGCCACCAGCACGGTAAACGGTTTTTTGACGCTGAATTTTTCCATTTCTTCCTACCGTTTCTGTGTTTTCCCACGCATTGCGCGGCTGCTCTTTTTTCTCAGAGCGGATCAAAGGCGATACCCCTATTATACACCCGGTTCCGGGGCTTGCAAGGCTTGCCCGGAGATTCTTTAGCAAATCTTGAGAATCTTTTGTGAAATCCGGATGATACCTCAGTTTTTTGACGTTTTGGAGATCAAATTTCAGACGGAGTTCAAGTGGGATACGAATGAGCGTGGTGGAATGTTGCAGAGGATGAAAATTTTTACGCTTCAAACCTCTCAGGCGCTGCGCGCCAGGCCCGGGTTGCGGCTCCCAGCATCCATTTCGTGTTGTAAACAACACTTATGTCTTGCTGGCCGCGGCCCCAACAGCAACGCCCTTTATCCGCCACCGGCGGCGGTTGTTGCTGTTGCTCCTAGTAGGGGAGCCCTTGGCAGGCCGTCACGTTTTCGGGGTCTGACGCTTCGCTCCTGTTTGCCCTGCTGGCGCAAAGTCTTATCTTTGCGGC
>USNZ01000056.1 GCA_900556255.1 uncultured Oscillospiraceae bacterium | reverse complement strand
AGTCGGCGCAGTCGGTGGCGTTGATAAAGCCCTTGGCGGCGGCGCGGCGCATATTCTCGGGCAGCGGGGTCATGGTGGCCAGCATCGGCGTGATGGTGCGCAGGCAAAGTTCCAGCGTATCCACCGCGTCAAAAATAGCCTCCTTGTCCTCCTGCATGTCCTTGTCGTAGGCAAGGGGCAGGCCCTTCATCATGACCAGCAGGGTGTTCAGATCACCATAAACGCGGCCCGTTTTGCCGCGGATCAGTTCGGTAACGTCGGGGTTTTTCTTCTGCGGCATAATGGACGAACCCGTCGTAAAGGCGTCGTCCAACTCCACAAACTTAAATTCCCAGCTGCACCACAGGATAATTTCCTCGCTGAGACGCGACAAATGCATCATGCAGGTGGCCATGGCGCTGCACAGTTCAATGCAGAAATCCCTGTCGGACACACCGTCTATCGAGTTGGCGCAGGGGGCGGCAAAGCCCAGCTGCTCGGCGGTGTAAAAGCGGTCCAGCCCGTAGGTCGTGCCCGCCAATGCGCCGCTGCCCAGGGGGCACTCGGCATCCATGCGGTGCACGGCGTCCTGTAAGCGGCCCAGATCCCGCAGCAGCATCCACGCGTAGGCCATCAGATGGTGGCCGAAGGTCACGGGCTGCGCGCGCTGCAGGTGGGTGTAGCCGGGCATCACATAGTCCGCGCCCTGCTTGGCCTGGTCGCACAGCACGTTGATCAGCTCCACGATCTGTGCGGCGATATGCCCCGCCGCGTCGCGCAGGTACAGGCGGATATCCAGCGCCACCTGATCGTTGCGGCTGCGGCCCGTGTGCAGCCGTTTGCCGGCGTCGCCCACGCGTGCGATCAGCGTTTGCTCCACAAAGGTGTGCACGTCCTCGGCGGCGGGGTCAATTTTCAGCGCACCGCTGTGCAGATCCTCCAAAATGGATTGCAGACCTTTGTGGATATCGTCAACATCCTGCGGGGCGATGATGCCCTGCTTGCCCAGCATGGCCGAATGTACCATGCTGCCGTGGATGTCCTGCTCAATCATGCGGGCGTCAAACCGAATGGACGAGTTGAAGTCGTTGACGCGGCTGTCTACGGCCTTGGCCGACCGACCCTGCCAAAGTTGGGGCATACGATTTCCTCCTGATTTTCAACTTTTTGGGCGTAAAATGTTAAAAATGCGCCGCCGAAGCGGCGCATTCAGACTGTCAAAAAAGGAGGGGTACAGGAGCGTGGCGCAGCCACACCGCGACGAACCCCTTCTTTGAACAGTCTTACTGCTTATTCCAGTTCTTTGCCAGCTTGGCGCGCTCGGCAATGGGCAGGCCGAACAGGTTGATAAACCCGTCTGCGTCGGCCTGGTTGTAATCTTCGTCCTCACCAAAGCTGGCCGTCTGCTCGTCGTACAGGGTGTACGGGCTGGTAACACCGGCATTGATCATGTTGCCCTTGTACAATTTCAGCGTAACATCGCCGGTTACGGTCTTTTGCAGGTCATCGGTAAAGGCGCAGATCGCCTCGCGCAGGGGGGTGAACCACTGGCCGTTGTAGACCAGCTCGCCCATCTTCTGGGCGATGATTTCCTTAAAATGGAAGGATTCCTTGTCCAGCGTGATGGTTTCCAGCACGTTGTGCGCCTTGTACAAAATGGCGCCGCCCGGGGTCTCGTACACGCCGCGGCTCTTCATGCCGACCAAGCGGTTTTCCACAATGTCCAGCAGGCCCACGCCATTGGCGCCGCCCACACGGTTCAGGTACTCGATCAGCGCTACACCGTCCATTTCGGTGCCGTCCACGGCGGTGGGGATACCCTTTTCAAAGTGGATGGTCACATAGGTCGGGGTGTCGGGGGCCTGTTCGGGGCTGACACCCAGCTCCAAAAAGCCCGGCTTATTGTACTGCGGCTCCAGCGAGGGGTTTTCCAGATCTAGACCCTCGTGGCTGAGGTGCCAGAGGTTCTTGTCCTTGGAATAGTTCGTCTCACGGTTGATTTTCAGCGGAATGTTGTGCGCCTCGGCGTAGTCGATCTCCTCGTCGCGGCTCTTGATGTTCCACTCCCGCCAGGGGGCGATGATGGCCATATCGGGGCACAGGGCCTTCAGGGTCAGCTCAAAACGCACCTGGTCGTTGCCCTTGCCGGTGCAGCCGTGGCAGATGGCGTCGGCACCCTCTTTTTTGGCGATGTCGGCCAGCGCCTTGGCGATGCAGGGCCGCGCGTGGGAGGTGCCCAGCAGGTAATCCTCGTACTTGGCGTCGGCCTTCAGGCAGGGCCAGATGTAGTTTTCAACGTAGTCCTTCTGCAGGTCCAGCACATACAGCTTGGACGCGCCGGTTTTCAGCGCCTTTTCCTCCAGGCCGTCCAGCTCGGTGCCCTGACCGACGTTGCCGGAAACGGCGACGACCTCGCAGTTGTTGTAGTTTTCTTTCAGCCAGGGAATGATGATGGAGGTATCCAACCCGCCGGAGTACGCCAGTACGACCTTTTTGATATCCTTTTTATCCTTTTTCATAAGAAACACCCCTTGTATGTGCGACTGAATATTTATACGGTTTATGTTGTTTATTATACACTTTCCTGCATAATTATCAAGTGGTAAAGCCGACAAAGGATGAAAATATTTTCGTTGATTTTTGTGTAATATGCATAGAATCGGGGCAATATCGCGTGAATCCCGCATGAATATACAATGTATACCCCGCAGCACCCCAAAAGCTGCATAAAGTTTGTGCATACTTTTGCTTTCTGCGGGCATACTTACCCAAAGGGGGCGGCGCGATGTTTACCATCATGTTTTTCGGCACGCACGAGTACGACCATTATTATTTTGACGTGCTGGCAAAGGACGAAGCCTACGGCTGCCGTATTCGGTATCTGGCGGCCAACCTGGACGCCGACACCGCACCGCTGGCGCAGGGCGGCGATGCGGCCTGCGTTTTTGTCAACGCCGATTGCAGCGCCCCCGTGCTGGAAATTCTGGCCGCCGCCGGCATACGGCTGCTGCTTTTGCGCTGCGCGGGCTACAACAACGTGGATCTGCCCGCCGCCAAACATTACGGCATTACGGTGCTGCGCGTGCCCGGTTACAGCCCCGAGGCCGTGGCCGAACACGCCATGGCGCTGGCCTTGGCGGCCGATCGGCGCATCTGCAAGGCGTACATCAAGGTGCGCAACAACAATTTTTCGCTGGACGGGCTGCTGGGGCACAACCTGTACGGCGCGGCGGCAGGCATTGTGGGCACGGGGCGCATCGGCGCGGCGATGGCGCGCATCTGTTACGGTTTCGGCATGACGGTGCTGGCCTGCGACAAGTACAAAAACCCCGCGCTGGAGGGCATTGCGCGCTACGTTTCGCCCGAGGAGCTTTTGCGCACGGCGGATCTTGTCAGCCTGCACTGCCCGCTTACCGCCGACACCTACCACATGATCAACACCGAAACAATAAAAATGATGCGTCCCAACGCAATTTTGGTAAACACCAGCCGCGGCGGGCTGATCGACACCGAGGCACTGATCCACGCCCTGCGCGCGCGGAAATTCGGCGGCGTGGGGCTGGACGTGTACGAGGACGAGGACGGCCAGGTGTTTGAGGATTTTTCCGACACGGTGCTGCACAACGAGGTCGTGCCCATTTTGTTGAGTTTCCCCAATGTGGTCATCACAAGTCATCAGGCGTTTTTTACCCGCACGGCGCTGCAAAGCATCGCCATTACCACGATGGAAAATGCGCGGGCGTTTGTGCTGGGGCTGCCGCTGGTAAACGAAGTGGAAGAATAAAGGCAAAACCTCCGCTGTTTTCCGTGGCAGAAAACAGCGGAGGTTTTTTAGATAAAAGATAAGAGATAAAAGATAAAAATTATGGAGTGCGCGCCCTGCGCGCACATTTTTAATAGGGGCGGCATAAAATTTTATGGCGTTCGCCCGTTTGGTCGTAGGGGCGGGGCACGCCCCGCCCGCGACCCTATACTATAATGAGTATAATGATGGGTTGGCTTGTAGGCACGGCTACTATGCCGCCCGCCGCAGTCGTCCCGATCATGCGATATAACGGGTACACCGCACGGGACGCATATATGCGTCCCCTACAAACCTGCCGAAAAAGGTGAAGCCTTAGTTTTAACGGACTGGTAGGGGCGAGCATTGCTCGCCCGTGCCCGTTTGCCTTGTAAGAAAACTCCCTACGATACAAAACCGTAAGGCCGTTGCAAGAGCAAACCCGCGGGCGGGGCATGCCCCGCCCCTACCGGAAGTGTGCTTGCCGAACAACCGCTTTCTGTTTCTCTAAATTTACAGGCGATAAATTTCGGTGTACTTGGCGGTCAGGTAATCGGTAAAATATTTAGCGTCAAATTCGCCGCCGCACAGGCTCTGCACCAGCCAGCGGGGGTCCTTCATGCTGCCCCACTGCCACAGGCGGTCTTTCAGGGCGGCCTTCAGCGGTTCCATGTCCCCTGCTGCCCAGTCGGCGTCAAAATCGTGGGTCTTGCGCAGGTCGGCCACGGCCTGTGCGCCATAGGCGCTGCCCAAAGCGTAACTCGGGAAATACCCCAAATCGCCCATCGACCAGTGGATATCCTGCAAACAGCCGTGGGCGTCGTCGGGCACGTCCACGCCCAGATATTCCTTATACTTGGCGTTCCAGGCGGCGGGCAGGTCGGCCACCGCCAAAGTCCCCTGCATCATCGCCTTTTCCAGCTCATAGCGCACCATAATGTGCAGCGCGTAGGTCAATTCGTCCGCCTCGGTGCGGATCAGGCTCGGCTCGGCGCGGTTGACGGCACGCCAGACTTCCTCGGCGCTGACATCGGCCAGCTGCTGCGGGAACAGCTCCTTCAGCGTCGGGTACAGGTACTCGACAAAGGCGCGGCTGCGGCCGACGATGTTCTCAAACAGGCGGCTCTGGCTTTCGTGCAGACCCATGGTCGCGCCGCCGGTCACGCTTGTGTAGTCGTAATCGGGGTTGATGTTCAGCTCGTACAGGGCATGGCCGCCCTCGTGCGCGACGCTGTACAGGTTGCTGAACATATCACGCGGCATATAGTGCGTGGTAATTCTTACGTCCTTACGCCAAAATTCTGTGGTAAAGGGGTGCTCGCTCTCGGCCAGCATACTGCGCTTGGGGTCCAAGCCCCACAGCTGCATAATTTTTTCGCTGACCTTTTTCTGCGCGTCGATGGGCCATTCCTGATCCAGAAAATCGGTGCGGATGGCCGCGCCGCGCTTTTGGATCTCCGCCAGCAGCGGCACAATGGTTTCACGCAGCTGCGCGAAAAACTCGTCGCACTTGGCAATGGTCAGGCCGCGCTCGTATCGGTCCAGAAACACCTCATACGGGTCACGGTCGGGGTCAAAATAGGCAGCCTGGGCGCGGCGGGCGGCGACGATCTTTTCCAGATACGGCGCAAACACGCTGAAATCGTTGGTGCGCTTGGCCTTGGTCCAGGCAGGGATGCTCTGCTGGCACAGCTTGGTAAAGGCGGCGTATTCGGCGGCGGGGATCTTGGCAATTTCGTCGTACTCACGCTGTAAATTGCGCACCTCGGCCTGCTCCTGCTCGGTTTCGGCGTCTGCGGCGGCGGCTTTCAGCAGGGCGGCGGTGCCGTCGTTGACCAGCAGGTCAAAGCTCTGGCGGCTCAAAAATTCCATCGCCTCGGCGCGGCCGTCGTTGCCGTCCTCGGGGGCGATGGTCTCGCTGTCAAAGTCGATGACGCGCATGGCGTAGCTGTAACCGAACATTTGTTTTTCCAGTTCGCGGACTTTTTGCATGGATTCTTTCATAGCGTTGCCTCTTTTCAACAGGATTGTTCATAACTTTATAGTACCATATTTATTGAAATTCGGCAACATTTATGGTATCTTTGTGGTAGGATTTACCTTATTATAATACGCCCACTTTTTTTCAGGAGGTCGCGCCTTATGTGTGAACAACCTTTGGTCAGCATCATTGTGCCCATCTACAATGCACAGGACCATATTGCACGCTGTGTCGAGAGTATTCGCCGCCAAACCTACAAAAATCTGGAAATTATCCTGCTGAACGACGGCAGCAAGGACGTCAGCCTGCAGGTGTGCAAAATGTATGCCGGGGTGGACAAGCGCATTGTGCTGATCGACAAAACCAACAGCGGCGTCGCCGCCACCCGCAACCTGGGTCTGCGCGAGGCGCACGGCAAGTACCTGCAATTTGTCGATGCCGACGACACCCTGCAGCCCTACGCCACCGAGCTGCTTGTGCAAAAAGCCGAAGAATTCAACACAGATTTGGTCATTGCGCACTATAACCGCATCACCCTGCCCCGCCTGCGGGACGATGATGAGGAGGACATCAACACCGTGCCGCAGCATCTGTTAAAGGTGCAGACCTACGGCTTTTTGCTGGAAGGACCCATGAACAAAGAACAGTTCGCCGCCGGCTTAATGCAGGAGCCTGCCAGTTTTTATTACGGTGTTATGTGGAATAAACTCTACCGAACCGACATTGTCCACGCGCACGAGGATGTTGTCTGCGACGTGGACATGGACTGGAGCGAGGATCTGTACTTCAATTTAAGCTATATCCGCTACGCCAACAGCTTTTACGCGTTGTCCACGCCCATTTACAACTACTACAACAACCCCAAAAGCGCCGTGCATACCGTGCTGAACCCCGTCAACGTTGTCAAAACGCGGTCTACCCTGTTCGCCTACTACAAGGAGCTGTACGAGCACATGGGATTATACGAAGAGTATAAAACGCAGATATTCAAGTATCTGGTGGCAACGTCCGAGGCGTGACGCGGTTTTGAATTCCCATAAACGGGACTATAAAATTTCGGTCGAAGGGCGTCGGTTTTCCACAGAGTTTTCAGTTTTCAACAAAGAGTTTTCCTGGGGCGCTGTGGAAAAGAAAAAGTTGTCAAGAGTTTCCACAAAAATCCTAACAACGGCGGGGGAAAAATTCCACCCCCGTTTTCTGCACCGTTATCGGGGTTTGGCGGGTTTTCCACCGTTTTAACACCCCCTACTACTACTACTAAAATAGTATTAGTAACTATGGCAATTTCCCGTAAACAGAGCGCTGCACAAAACCCCAAAGAAAACAGAACCACCACTCCCCTGCTGCTTGCTTTATAAAATAAAGCGGGCAGCTTTTTGTGTGTATAAATCCTGTATAAATATACTGTATACGAATAAGCATAAGGGCTTTATTTTACCTCAAAAATGTGCTATACTATTTGGGATAATGGGGTACTTTAGGAATTCAAAAATAAAGAGAAAAAAGCCCTTTTTCGGGAGAAATGTAGTAGAGTGATAATTCTAAAGCTTTACTTTTAGTTTTAATGAACTGGTAGGGGCGGGGCACGCCCCGCCCGCGACCGTATTTTATTAATGAATATAGTGGTTTGGCTTGTAGGGGCGGCATATATGCCGCCCGCCGCAGCCGTCCCGATCATGCGGTATAACGGGTAAACTGC
>USNZ01000055.1 GCA_900556255.1 uncultured Oscillospiraceae bacterium | reverse complement strand
GGCCAGCATACTGATGCGGCTGTTGCCCGGCGCGCGGAACAGCGCCGCGCCGCCGTTGTAAAAGCCGATGAACGGGTAGGACAGCGCCGTGATGATGAGGTACTGCTGGGCAAAAGCCATGACATCGTCGTCAATTCTGCCGAACACCAGCCGCAGCAGCGGGCGGGACAGCGCTAAGCAGATGACCGTCAGCGTAACGGTGCTGATGCCCAGCACACAGTACAGCTGGGCGGCGCTGTGGCGGGCGTTTTCCTCATCGCGGCGGCCCATATACTGGCTGGCGACCACGGCACCGCCGGTGGCCAGTGCCGAAACGATTTGAATGATCAAAATATTCAGGCTGTCCACCAGCGACACGCTGGAAACGGCGGCCTCGCCCACGCCGGAAACCATCAGCGTGTCGGCCATGCCCATGGTGACACTTAAAATCTGTTCCAGAAACAGGGGCCAAATCAGTGTGGCCAGCTTGCGGCGGGTAAACAGGGGGGCTTGGGTCTGCATGACATACTCCTTTGTTATTTGCAATAACGAAACTGCACAATATCTGCGCAAAGCAGCTTTATTATACCGCAGTGGCCTGCAGTTTTCAAGGGCGCAAAAATTGCGGCTCTATGCCCATAAAAGGCGATAGAGCCACAATTTTTATAAAAAACGATAAAAATCCGACCGCAAATATATTGCGCACTTTGCAAAGGCTATTCGGGGGCTTTCATGCTTTCGACCATCGAGATGGCTTTCAGCTTGCGCCCCATGACCAGGTTGACCGCCGTGCTGAAAACCAGCGTCAGCGCCACGGCGTACAGGTAGCTTTGGGGGGCAATATCGCGCCCGAACATGACCGAATCCACCTCCACGGTGGTAATGATAAAGGCATGCAGCGCCTTGCCCAGCGCAAGCCCCAAGGCCGTGCCGATGCAGGCCAGCGCCGTGCTTTCGCGGTTGACGTAGCTGTACACCTCGCGGTCATAGAAACCCAGCACCTTGATGGTGGCAATTTCCTTGACGCGCTCGGCAATGTTGATGTTGGAAAGGTTGTACAGCACCACAAACGCCAGCATGGCGGCGCAGACGATGATCAGCACGACTACGGCGTCAATGGAGTTGAGCATGTTCAGCACCTGCTTGACGGCGTCCTGTGTAAAGGTCAGGCTGACCACCGTGTCTATGCCCAGCAGCTTTTCCGAGATCGCGGCGCGGTTTTCGGCCGATTCGTCGGTGAGCGTGCTCAAGACCGCATTGTACGTTGGTGCCTTGCCGAAGGCGGCGGTGTACACGGCGGGCGTAATGTAGGCGTAGTTGCTTATGTAGTGCTCGCAGACGCCGGTCACGGTAAATTCGGCGGCGTCGCCGTCGGCGTTCTTCAGCGTTACCGTGTCCCCGGCGGCAGCGCCCAGCGTTTTGGCCAACTTTTCGGTCAGCACAATGCCGTTGTCAGTCAGCGGGGTCGGCTCGCCGCCGATGCGCTCGTGCAGGTCCATCAGCTGCGCAAACCGTGCAAGATCCTGCGGAACCATCAGGTACAGCTCCGTCTCGCCGTCGGCGCTGTCACAGTGGGTGGACTGTACCGCCGCCGCCATCGAGAGGGGGAAAGTCTCGCGGTCCTCAAACAGATAGTCGTAAACCGCACCCTCGCGCACGGCCTGCTCCTTGGAGACAACGGTCATCAGGTCGTAGTGCGACACGTTGTCAAACTGTTTGGTGATGATACCGTTCAGCGAGTCGGACAAGCCGAAGCCTGCCACCAGCAGCGCCGTGCAGCCTGCCACGCCGATGACGGTCATCCAAAAGCGCTTTTTGTAGCGCAGCAGGTTGCGGCAGGTTACCTTCCAAGTGAAGGGCAGCCGCCGCCAAAGCGGGGTGATGCGCTCCAGCAAAATGCGCTTGCCGGCCTTGGGGGCGCGGGGCAGCATCAGGGCGGCGGGAACCTCCGCTAAGGAAGTACGGCACGCCATTGCCGTGACGCCCAGCGACAGCCCGATCAGCGAGGCACCGGCAAAAACGGCTTGCTGCAGCCGCCACGGCGTGGCGATTTCGGGCATGTAATACATGATGGAATACCCCGACCAGATGATGGTGGGGAACACCCGGAACCCTACGGCCAGCCCCACGACCGCGCCCAGCGCCGATGCGCCTAAGGCATACCAGAGGTATTTCTGCATAATGGTGCCGCGGGCATAGCCCAGGGCTTTCAGTGTGCCGATCTGCAGGCGCTCCTCCTCGACCATGCGGGTCATCGTGGTCGAGACCACCAGCGCCGCCACCAGGAAGAAAAACACGGGGAACACCGTTGTGATGGCGGTCAGCTTGTCCACGTTGGCCTTAAAAGACCCAAAGCTCGTGTTTTTGCTGCGGTCCCAGACGTACCATTCGGGCTTTTCCAGTTCGTCCAGTTTGGCCTCGCCGTCCTCGATCTCGGCGCGGGCGTCGGCCAGTTTCTGCTCGGCCTCGGCCTTGGCATCGGCGTACTCCGCCTCGGCGTCGGTCAGCTTTTTTTCGTTTTCGTCAATTTCCCGCTGCCCGTTCAGGATATCCCGCCAGGCGGCGTCCAGTCGGCCTTGGGCGTCCAGCAGTTGTCCCTGTGCCACGCCCAGCTCGACCATTTTCTCCTGCAAGAGCGCGTAGGCATCGTCCAACTGGGCGCGGGCGTCGGTCAGCTGCTGCAGACCGGCCTCATACTGCTGCTGCGCCTGCTTGAACTTTACCATGCCCGCCAGGGCGGCAGCCAGCTCGTTCAGTTCCTCTTTTTGCAAAGCGCCCAAAATCAAGGCGTTCAGGGCCTCGTACACCTCGTCGGGCAGCAGGTCGCGGTGGTCCTGCAGCCAGGTGTAAGCATTTTGCAGGGCGTCCCACATTTCGTCGGAGGTCTCGGCGTCGGCCAGCGCCTGAACCAGGACCTTGGCCTCCTCCAACAGGGTCTTTTGCTCAGCGGGCAGTATGTCGGCAGGGATGTCGTCCAGCTTGGGGCGCAGTTCGGCGGCGGCATCGCGGATCTGCCCCAGCTGCTCGTCGGAAATTTTCGGCAGGGGCAGCCCCTCACCGTAGACCAAAAGCAATTCCAGCATATCCTGCGCCGTGTCGGGCGGGGCAATGCCCTGTGCGGTGCAGTAGGCGGCCAAATCGGCAGCGAATTTGTCCACCGTGGCGTAATCGGTGCCCAGCGCGTCGGCCAGCTGCTGTACACCGTCGCGGTAGGCCGGCTCGTTTTCGTCCAGCTGCGCCTTGCCGCTGTCCAATTCCTGCTTGCCCTGCTGCCACTCGGCGTCGGCCTTGTACCACTGCCCCAGCGCGTCGTTCAGCTGCGCCTGGCCGTCCAGCATTTGGTTGGTGCCGTTTTCCAGTTGGGTCTTGCCGTCGGCATATTGCCGCCGACCGTCCGCCAGCTTGTTTTTGCCGTTTTGCAGCTGATTTCTGCCGTCCTCCAGCTGTGCAGCGGCATCGGCCAGTTGGGCCTCGGCGTCGGCCTCGGCCTCATGGTATTTCTGCCAGGCATCGTCCAGCTCGGCGCGGGCATCGTCCAGCAGCCCGTCGTAGCGGGCCTGGCAGCGCTCGTCCTGTATGGCGGCGATGTTGTCCATTACCGTTTGCACAGTCTGCCGGTAAGGCTCGGTCAGGCTGTTCTGTTCCTTCGCCCCGGCGGCGGTCAGGTAAATTTCGGTGTAGGCCTCATAGGCAAAGGCATCGGGCTGCAGGTACATCACCACCTGGACCGCACCGCTGCCCACGGTTGCAGGCTCACGCTCATAGCTGAAATAATTGCTGCTGTGCACCAGCCCCACCACGGTAAATTGCGTGCGGTTCAGCTTGCTGTCCAGATCCTCGTTTTCGGCGGTCACGGTAAAGGTCGTGCCCGGCGGGTAGGTGGGGTTCAGCCCGGTGGCCCCCACCTCGACCAGACATTCGTCGGGGCTTTGGGGCAGACGTCCTTCGGCCAGCACCAGTCGGTTGATAGCCTCGTCCCCGTCGGGCGGCAGGCTGTGGGCGCGCGCCACAACGCTGTCGTCCCCGGTCTGCACCAGCAAATCGGCCGAGTAGGCGGGCTGCACGGTCTGCACACCGGGCACCTGCCGCAGGACCTGCACGTCGTCGTCGGTAAGCCCCAGGGTGGAAAGCACCCGCACATCGTAAAAATTGCCGTCGTCCATGTAGCGTTCCATGGACTCCTTCATGTCCACGGGGGTAGCGCTCAAACCGGCCAAAAAGCCCACGCCCAGGGCAACGATGGAAAATATGGCAAAAAAGCGGCTGCGCGTGCTGCGGAAGGTGCGTATTACATTTTTGTTGTAGGTGCGCGGCATTTACCATTCTATCCTTTCTACGGGGGTGGGGGCGGGGTTCACGGTCTCGTCCAGCACGCGGCCGCTGTTGATGCGTATCACACGGTCGGCCATGGCGGCCAGGGCGCTGTTGTGGGTGATGACGATGACCGTGCGGCCTTTTTCGCGGCAGGTGGCCTGCAAAAGGGCCAGCACCTGCTTGCCGGTTTTGTAGTCCAGCGCACCGGTCGGCTCGTCGCAAAGCAGAATTTTGGGATTTTTGGCCAGGGCGCGGGCGATGGACACGCGCTGCTGCTCGCCGCCCGAAAGCTGCGCGGGGAAATTGCCCTTTCTCTCCGAAAGGCCGACTTCCTCCAGCACGGTGTCGGCGTCCAGCGGGTTGCGGCAGATCTCGGCGGCCAGCTCCACGTTTTCGCGGGCGGTCAGGTTTTGCACAAGGTTATAAAACTGAAAGACAAACCCCACGTCGTAGCGGCGGTAGGTGGTCAGCCGCTTTTGGTCAAAATCGCTCACGCGCTCGCCGTCCAGCAGAATGGTGCCCTCATCGCAGGTGTCCATGCCGCCCAACATATTCAGCACGGTGGTCTTGCCCGCGCCGGAGGGGCCTAAAATGACACAGAACTCGCCCTTTTCAATGGAAAAGCTGACGTGATCCGACGCGGCAATGCGGGTGTCACCCATCTGGTAATATTTACACACATTGTCAAATAATACATACGGCTGCGGCATGGCATCCTCCGAGGTATAAATAGTTTATTATAGTATACCATACTTCGCGCCAAGATGTAAGTTTTTTCGGTGAATTTTCAACGGGTCAATCTTCCGGGATACAATCCTCCTCGGTATACAAGGTCACGGTGCTGCCCCGGCGGGCACTGACACCGTCGGCAGGGTATTGACGCAGAACCGTGCCGCCGCTGCCCTGCACGGCAGCGTGAAAGCCCGATTCGCTCAAGACGGTTTTGGCGTAACCGAGGCCCCGCCCTGCCAGATCCGGCACGGCGGCAAACAGCTTTTGCTGCTCGGCCTCGGTGTATCGGGGTGCGATGCCTAAGTAGGGCAGGGCCTTTTCCAGCACCTCGGCACAGACGGGTGCGGACAGTGCGCCGCCGCTGGTTGTCCAGCTGTGGGGTTCGTCCAGGCAGACCAGCACCGCCAGCTTGGGGTCGTCGATGGGTGCAACGGCCACAAAGCTGGCAATGCGTGCACCCTCGTTTTTGCTGTCCAGCTTTTGGCTGGTGCCGCTTTTGCCGCCCACGCGGTAGCCTGCCAACGCGGCGTTTTTGCCGGTGCCGGACGTCACGACCCCCGCCATCAGCTCGCACATTGTGCGGGATGTTTCCTCACTTATCACCTGACGCACGAATTTTGGCGCTGTATCGGTAAAATTTCCGTCCGGCGCGGTGATGCGCTGCACAATATACGGCTGCATCAGCCGCCCGCCGTTGACCACGGCGCAGACTGCCGCCGCCATCTCGACGGCGGTCAGCATCTGCAAATAGCTGACCTTGCTGCTCTGCCCAAAGGCGCAGGACGCCAGCTCCACAGGCCCCATGCGGTCGGCGGTGTAGTATTCGCTGCGGCGTACCTCGCCCGGCAGGTCGATGCCTGTGGCGGTGCGCAGACCAAAAGCCTCGAAATAGCGGCAAAAATTCTCTTTGCCCAGCCGCGCGCCGATTTGGATAAAGCAGGGGTTGCAGCTCACCGCCAGCCCTTGGGCAAAGGTTTCACTGCCGTGGATATGCCCGTTGGCGCAGCGGAACCGTGTGCCCGCCACCGAAATTTTACCCGCGCAGGTAAAGCGGTCGGTGGGGCGGCAGCAGCCGGTGTCCAGGGCGGCCGCAGCGGTGATCAGCTTGAACACGCTGCCCGGCTCGTACAAATCGCTGATGGCCTTGTTGCGCCACTGGGCTTGCTGGGCAGCCTGCAGTGCGGCGCTGCGCTGC
The DNA here is from genome assembly GCA_900556255.1 of uncultured Oscillospiraceae bacterium. Lineage (GTDB taxonomy): Bacteria > Bacillota > Clostridia > Oscillospirales > Ruminococcaceae > Gemmiger. The sequence continues at coordinate 1,268 of USNZ01000055.1, read as the reverse complement.
TCCCCCTGCAGGGCGTTGACCTGCTCCCGCACGGTACTATTTATAAGGTAGCGCGGGCGGTTGGGGTCGTAGTCCGGCTGGCAGGACATGGCCAGCACCGCGCCGCTGTTGACATCCATCACAATGCCCACGCCGCGCTGCGCGACATGGTGCTCCTGCACGGCGGCGGCCAGTGCGCTTTCCAGCCAGTGCTGAATGTTGGCGTCGATGGTCAGCGTCAGGCTGCTGCCGGGCACAGCCTCGACCAGCGTCTGGTAGTGGGTGGGCATATCGTAGCCCCAGGCGTTTTTTGCGGTCAAAATTTGACCGTTTTGCCCTGTTAAAACATCGTTGTAGCGCAGTTCCAGCCCCCAAAGCCCGGCGTTGTCCACGTCGGTAAAGCCCAGCACCCCGCCCAGAAAATCCCCCTCAGGGTAAACGCGCTTGGTGTCCTGGCGGATTTGGATACCCGCCGCCCCCTGCGCAAGGCACCAGTCCCGCACGGCGTCGGCGGCCTCGCGCCCCACACGGCGGGCCAGCAGGCAGTCGTTGGAGGTGCGCACGCTCAGCTTTTGCAGCGTGTCGGCGTAGTCCAATTCCAAAATTTCACTCAGCGCCGCAGCAGCGGGCTGCACAAGGGCATCGTCCAGCTCACGCGGGGCGGCGCGTATGGTCCAGCAGGTCTCGCCGGAGGCCAATAGTGTGCCGTCGGCGGAAAAAATCTCTCCCCGTGCGGCGGGCAGGGTGGCACCGCGCAGCTGCTGGTCGGCGGCGCGGCGTGCGTAACCGTCGGGGTCGCGCAGCATCAGCACGGCCAAGCGCAGCAAAAGCCCGCCCAGACACACCACGGCCAGCACGGCGCAAAGCAGCCGCGCCCGCAAACGCATGGCGCGGCTTTGCTGCGGGATCAAAAAGCGCATGAAAATCCCTCCCCTTCAGCCAAGGCTATGCACTGTCAATCGGCAAAATGCCGAAAAAGTGTTCAAAATTTCTCCCTGATGTCAATTGATTTTTGTGCAAAAGGGGCGTATACTAAGCACAAATAGGTTGACAAAAGATTGTCAAACCCCAACATAACTGTATCGAGGAGGCTTTTATTATGGCTAGATTTACTCTCCCCCGCGACCTGTACCACGGCCCCAACGCTCTGGAGGCCCTGAAAACCCTGCCCGGCAAGCGCGCAATGATCTGCGTGGGCGGCGGTTCTATGAAGCGTTTTGGCTTCCTGGATCGTGCCGAGGCTTACTTAAAAGAAGCTGGCATGGAAGTGGAGCTGTTTGAGGGCATCG
>USNZ01000054.1 GCA_900556255.1 uncultured Oscillospiraceae bacterium | reverse complement strand
TTGGTTGTCGGCATCCTTAAAGCCGTTGCCCGCCTGAATGACCGCACGGTAGATCCAGTCCTCCGGCTCTTGGAAGTGGGAGTCGCCGGTGGCGACAACGGGCTTGTGCAGGTCCTCGCCCAGCTTGATGACGGTGCGGTTGAAGTTTTTGATGGCTTCCATAGAATCCACCTGACCGTTGCGCACCATAAACTCGTTGTTGCCCAGCGGCTGCACTTCCAGAAAATCGTAATACTCGGCAATGCGCAGCAGCTGTTCATAGGGCTGCCCAGCCACAATGGCGCGGTACAGCTCGCCCGCCTCGCACGCCGAGCCGAGCAGCAGCCCCTCGCGGTACTGGTTCAGCAAACTGCGTGGTACGCGCGGCTTTTTGAAGAAATACTGCGTGTGCGCCGCGCTGACGATGCGGTACAAATTTTTAAGCCCCACCTGATTCTGCACCAGAATGATCAGGTGGTAGTATTTCTTTTTCAGCACCTCTTTGTTGCCGCCCAGACCCGTGTTGATGGACTCGACATTCTGAATGTCCTTCTCCGCCAGATCGGTCAGCATCACCTCAAAGATGCGCGCCAGCGCCATGGCATCGTCCACGGCGCGGTGGTGGTTGAACGGCGGGATCTCCAGGTGTTTGTTGATGGTATCCAGCTTATAGTTGCGCAGCCCGGGGAACAGCGCCTGCCCCATGGGCAGCGTGTCAATGTAGGTGTTCTCGTCAAAACTGACACCCGCGCTCTCCCCTGCCTTGCGGATAAACAGCATATCAAAGCTGTGGGCGTTGTGCGCCACCAGAATGTGGTCGCCGCAGAATTCCTTGAAGGCGCGGATGGCTTCGTCCGGCGTGGGGGCATCCGCCACCATGGCATCGTTGATGCCCGTCAGTTCCACCACGCGCGGCGGGATGGGCTTGCCGGGGTTGACGAAGGTGCAGAATTTCTTTTCCGCGTTGATTTTGCCGTTTTCGACAAACACCGCGCCGATTTCGGTCAGGCGCTCGGTGTGCGGGTCCAGACCGGTGGTCTCGGTGTCGAACACAACAAAACTGCCGTCCAGCGGCATTTTGGCACCGCCGTACAGCGCGGGGATCATGTCATCGACAAAATACGCCTCGCAGCCGTAAATCAGCTTGAAGCCGGGGTCGCTTTCGTGGATGGCATCGGTGGCCAGCATGGCTTCGGGGTAGCCCTGGCAGACGCCGTGGTCGGTAATGGCGACGGCGCGGTGTCCCATACGGTGCGCCAGCCGCACGATCTTGCCGGGATCATTAAAGCCGTCCATGGAGCTGGACTTGGTATGCAGATGCAGCTCCACGCGCTTTTGCCCTTCGGGTGCGGTATCCTGCCGCTGCGCGCGTTCTACCTGCAGGACATCATAGGGCAAAATGACGTAGTCATGCTCATATTTGTCATACATATAGTTGCCGCGCACGATCAGCGTAGTGCCGGGTTTCAGCCCCTCCCACTTGGACATATCGGCGTCCTCGTCCCCCAGAACCTTGAGGTTGACCGAGCCGGAATAGTCGGTGATGGAGGTAAAATAAATCTTGCGGCGATTGCCCTTGACCTCGGTGGCAAAGACATCGCCCCAGACCGTCACCTTGCCGCCGTCGCCCAGATCGTTTAAGCGGCGGGTCTCGGTAGGCTTAAAGTTCTTGCCGTAAAACAGTTTGACCGGCTTGTTGGTAAGCGCCAGCCCCTCGATGGTGAAATCGGGCGGGGTTTCCTTGGCCTCAAACTTGATGACGGGCGCCTTCTCCTGCAGGTACTTTTCAAGTTCTTCCTCACTGCGCGCCGCACCGCTGTCAGCCAAACGCACAATGGGCAGTGACTCGGTGCGCTCTTGGATCAGCTCTGCCAGCACCTTGGGGAACTCCACGCTCTCCAAAATCGGGCGTCCCGCATTGACATGGACGGTAATGCCGTCTGCCCCAAAGGTGACAGGCTGCTTTTTGTCCAGAAAGCCGTTGACAGGCATCCCCCGCTGCTTGAGCTCCTCAATCATCAGCGCGACGGATTCGGGGGTGATGTTGGGGTAGGCAAAATAGTTTTTGACCTGCAGTTCATACCCGGCAAAGGTATCCTGCAAGGACGCACAAAGGCGCCCGCACAGCGCTGAATCCAGTGGTTCGGCGCTGCGCAGGCAGATTACGACCTGTCGTTTTGTGCGGTACAGCTCAACACGCTCCACCAAAACGGTGGAAAACGTGCTGCAGAACTGGGCATCGGCCGTGAACTGCGGCCATACCTGCGTGACAAAAGGTTTCAAATGGGGCACCTCTGATGCGTGAAAGTTAAAGGAAAATTACAGCTTGTGGATCTCGTCCAGCAGCTGCCCGACGATGTCGCCCTTGAGCATACGGATCTTTTCGCCGCGGATAAACAGCAGCGCCTCGTCCTTGCCGCCCGCAATGCCGATGTCCGCATCACTGGCCTCACCGGGACCGTTGACAACGCAGCCCATGATAGCGATCTTCAGCGGCTTTTGGAAGCCCTCGTCCCGCAGACGGGTTTCGACCTCGTTTGCGATTTCGATCATCGGGTACTGGGTGCGCCCGCAGGTGGGGCAGCTGATGATTTCCGGCCCCGCCACGGCGTAGCCGACGGCGCGCAGGATATCATACCCCGCGTAGACCTCGTTTTCCGGCTCGTCGGTCAGGCTGACGCGCAGGGTGTCGCCCAGGCCCTCCAGCAGCAGGCCGCCGATGCCCATACCTGATTTGATCAGTCCCATGCGGTTGCCGCCCGCCTCGGTCACGCCGACGTGCAGGGGGTAATCCGTCTGTGCAGCCAGCAGCCGATAGGCGGACATCATGCGGGGTACATTGCTGGATTTTATCGATATAACGATGTTATTAAAGTCGTGCTTTTCCAGCAGACGCACATGGTACAAGGCACTTTCGACCATAGCCTCCGGCACGGGGGCGCCGTACTTGGCAAGGATATGCTTTTCCAGGCTGCCGCCGTTTACGCCGATGCGGATGGGTACATTTTTGGCGTTGCAGGCATCCGCCACCGCCTTGACGCGGTCGTCGGTCCCGATGTTGCCGGGGTTGATGCGGATCTTGTCGGCACCGGCATCCAGCGCTGCCAGTGCGGCGCGGTAATCAAAGTGGATATCGGCCACGACGGGGATATCCACAGCCTCTTTAATGGCGGACACCACGGCGGCATCCTCCGGCGTGGGCACGGTCACGCGCACGATCTGGCAGCCCGCCTTGGCGACGCGCTGTGCCTGTGCCACGTTGCCGGCAATATCCTTGACCGGCACGTTGAGCATGGTCTGCACGGCAATCGGGTGGTTGCCGCCGATGGTAATATTGCCGATTTTCACTTCCCGTTTCAGTTGACGGTTCATGGTTGCGCCTCCTTAAAAAATGCGTATCACGTCCTGCATGGTCACAAACAGCATCAGCCCCATAAGCGCCAGCATACCCGCCGCATTGATGACGGCCTGTGCGCGCAGGGGCACGGTATGCCCTGTCAGCGACTCAAACGCCAAAAACAGCAGCTTGCAGCCGTCCAGCCCGGGAATGGGCAGCAGGTTGAAGAGGCCGATGTTGATGGTCAGCAGCGCCATCAGCGAGACAACGTCCTGCCAGCCGTAGGAGATGGCCTGCCGCACCACCGCGGCAGTGCCCACGGGGCCTGTAAGCTGGTCCATGCCGGTTTTGCCGGTGGCAAGGTCACCGAAGCTGCGCAGGATCATCGTGCTGTAAAAGCTGAAAAAATCCCGCGCTTGGTTCAGCACGGCGCGGGGCGTTTTGGCCACGCGCTCGACGCGGAAGTCGATGGGGCTTTTCAGCGCACCGTTTTCGTCCTTTTGGGGGGCAACGGTCACACCGCGCAGGGTCATGACCTGATCACCCCTTTTTATGACGAGCGTGTGTTCTTTTTGTGTGCCGTCAAAGCAGTTCAGCAGCGAAAAGCTGCTGCGGCAGCGGGTGCCGTCCACCCACAAAATCTCGTCCCCTGCCTGCAAACAGGCGGCGCTGGGTGCGTTATCGGTAAAATCCGCCACGCGGTTGGAGCCGAGTACCTGCATAGAGAGCGCCAGCGCCAGCATGAGCGCCGCCCCCAGCAAAAAGTTCATCAAGGCGCCCGCCAGCGTCACCAAAAAGCGCTGCTGAGGCGGGGCTTCCTCAAAAGAAAGGTTCTCCATCGGGGCGGGAAACAGCGGCTTCTCCTGATAGGTCAGCGTGTTTTCCTGCGCGGCATCGTCAGTTTCATCTTCTGCGGCGGGAGTCTCGAACAGGTTGTAGCCGCCCAGCGGCAGCAAACGCAGCGAGTAGCGGGTACCGTTTTTGCCGACGCGGCCGCACAGGCGCGGCCCGATACCGACAGAAAACTCCTCAACACGGATGCCCGCTGCCCGCGCGGCCAGAAAATGCCCCAGCTCATGCACAAGCACCACACTGCCGAACACCAACAGCGATACAGCGGCAGTTATGAAAAACGTCATAGGAACCTCTCAAAAAATGCGGTGTTGCCCGTTGGTTTTACAGATGGCTTTCGACATACGCGCGCGCCATGCGGTCGCACTCGTACACATCGTCCAGCGTGTAATCGCCGCCGAAGGAATCGCTGTCCACGATGCCCTCGACCAGGCGGCCGATGTCCAAAAAGCCGATCTCATCGCGCAGGAAATGCGCCACGGCGGCCTCGTTGGCACCGTTGGCGGCGCAGGGCGCCAGACCGCCCTTGCGGATGGCCTTTTTGCAGGCGGCCAGGCAGCGGAAGGTCTCGTCGTCGGCCTGGGCGATGCTCAGCTTGGTCAGCGCGGTAAAGTCCAGCTCCGGCACGGGGCTGGGCATACGCTCGGGCCAGGTCAGCGCGTACTGGATGGGGATGCGCATATCCGGCACACCCAGCTGCGCCAAAATGGAGTGGTCGCTGAACTGCACGGCAGAGTGAATGATGCTTTCGCGCTGGACAACGATTTGGATCTTATCCTCCGGCAGGCCAAAAAGCCACGCTGCCTCGATCAATTCCAGGCCCTTGTTCATCAAGGTGGCCGAGTCGATGGTGATTTTGGCGCCCATGTTCCAGTTGGGATGCTTGAGGGCATCCGCCTTGGTCTTGTTGCGCAGCTGCTCGGTCGTCATGCCGAAGAAGGGACCGCCGGAGGCCGTCAGCAGGATCTTTTCCAGCGTTTTGGCGCTGTGGGCGTCCTGCAGACACTGGAAGATGGCGCTGTGCTCGCTGTCCACAGGCAGCAGATGCACACCGTGTTTGGCCACGGCATCGGTGACCAGATGGCCGCCGGTGACAAGGCTTTCTTTGTTGGCCAGTGCCAGATCGTGGCCGCCTTCAATGGCAGCGAGAGAAGCCGGCAGACCGGCAATGCCGACCACGGCGTTCAGCACCGTTCCGGCGCCGTCCATGGCAGCAAGGGTGCGCAGCCCCTCGGCCCCCTGCAGCAGCTTGGGCGCATTGGCCTGCCCTGCCAGCGCGGCGGCGAGTTTTTCATAGGCGGAAGGCTCCACCACGGCCACATATTCAGGGTGGAACTCGTTGATCTGCGCAAGCAATTTCTCCACGCTGGAGTTGGCCGCAAGGCCGAACACCTTGTAGCCGTGCATGCGCACCACGTCCAGGCTTTGGGTGCCGATAGAACCGGTAGAGCCAAGCAAGGTAATTGTTTTGCTCATACTATCGTCCTTTTAGTGAATCATATAGAAGAAGAACCGCACGGCGATGGACACAAACGGCGCGACAAACATCACGCTGTCGAATCGGTCCAGAATACCGCCGTGGCCGGGGAAAATGGTGCCATAGTCCTTGATGCCTACCTGGCGCTTGACGGCCGAGGCGAACAGATCGCCCAGGATGCCCAGCACCGAGGCAATGGCGCCCATGACGGCCAGGATCAGGTAATGATACGGCTGCACATTGATGGTAATGACATGATACCGCGCAGACAGTAGCGAGTAGATCAGCGTCAGCACCATACCTGCCACAATGCTGCCCGCCACGCCGCCGACAGCGCCCTCCACCGTTTTGTGGGGGCTGACCACGGGGGCCAGCTTGTGCTTACCGAAGGCGCGCCCCGCAAAGTAAGCCGAGGTATCGCCGCCCCAGGCAAAGCACAAAATCAGCAGAATGAAGTAGACGGCATCATAGCGGTAAGCCGCAAAGGGCAGAACCCGCTTCAGGTGTATCAGCGAATAGAAACAGAAGATAATAACGCCGGAAAAATACACAAACCCGGACAGCCTGCCGAAATCTATCGTCTTAACGTTTTTGATCTGGCAGATGTTGAAGAACAGCACCACCAAAAAGCTGCACGGCAGCAACACTGCGCGCACGGCCTGCATGCCGCTGAGCATGATCAGCAGCGTAAACGGCACGGTGACAGCGTACAGGTACCACTGCTTTTTGCCAAAGCCCATAGCGGAAAACACCTCATGGATGGCCAGCAGGCAGATCGCCGTCAGCGTCAGGTCAAAAAACAGCGTATCAAAAAAGGTAAGAACGAGGGCCAGAAAAGCCAGCCCAACGGCGGCGGTAATAACACGGGTCTTCATAGCGGTAGTTCCCTTTCCAGGTTAGAATTTGTCTGGGTCACACCAGAAAATCAGACTTCCATGATTTCTTTGTTTTTGTTGGCGCAGATCTCGTCGACCTGCTTGACGTACTTGTCGGTCAGCTTCTGGGTCTCTTCCTCCAGCTTTTTCTGGTCGTCCTCAGTCAGCTCGCCGGCCTTTTTCTGGGCTTTGAACTTATCCATGGCATCGCGGCGGACATTGCGCACGGCGATCTTCGCTTCCTCACCCTGCTTGGCAACGTCCTTGGTCAGCTGCTTGCGGCGCTCCTCGGTGGGGGCGGGGAAAACCAGGCGGATGACCTGGCCGTCGTCAATGGGGTTGATGCCGATGTCGCTGGTCTGGATCGCCTTGGAGATGGGCTTGAGCATGGAACGATCCCAGGGGGTGATGGTCAGGATGCGGGCCTCGGCCACCGCCACGGCAGCGATCTGGTTAATGGGCGTGGGGCTGCCGTAGTAGTCCACCGCCACGCGGTCCAGCACGGCGGGGTTGGCGCGGCCGGCGCGGATAGCGGCCAGTTCACGGACCAGATGGTCAACGCTGGCGTTCATTTTCTCTTCAAAAGGTTTGGTCATACTGCTCATAATCGTTTTCTCCTTATTTTGTGAATATTTATCAGAATAGGGGGATTTTATGAATAAATCTACTTTTTTGCCGTTATTCTTTTACCAGGGTGCCGACGACCTCGCCCTGCACGGCCTTGGCAATGTTGGCAGGTTCGCCCAAGTCAAACACCAGAATGGGCAGGCCGTTATCGCGGCAGAGGGTGGCGGCGGTGGAGTCCATAACGGCCAGACGCTCGTCCAGCACGCGGGTGAAGGTCAGCGTGTCATAGCGCACGGCGTCGGCGTACTTGTGGGGATCCTTGTCGTAAACGCCGTCGACCATGGTGGCCTTGAACATGGCGTCCGCGCTGATTTCCAAGGCGCGCAGGGCGCTGGCGGTGTCGG
>USNZ01000053.1 GCA_900556255.1 uncultured Oscillospiraceae bacterium | reverse complement strand
CCAAGATGCAGATCATCTTCCAGGACCCGTTCTCCAGCCTGTCCCCGCGTCTGCCCGTCGGCGAGATCATCGGCGAGGCCGTGCGCGAGCATAATCTGGTACCCAAGGCCGAGTTCAATGACTACATTGACCAGGTCATGGACAACTGCGGTCTGCAGCCCTACCACAAGACCCGCTACCCGCACGAGTTCTCCGGCGGTCAGCGTCAGCGTATCTGCATTGCCCGCGCCCTGGCGCTGAACCCCGAGTTTGTCGTCTGCGACGAGCCGGTTTCCGCACTGGACGTGTCCATTCAGGCGCAGATCATCAACCTGCTCAAGGACCTGCAGGAAAAGTACAAGCTGACCTACCTGTTCATCAGCCATGACCTGAGCGTTGTCGAGCATATCTCCGACACCGTCGGTGTTATGTATCTGGGCAATCTGGTGGAGTACGGCGAAACGGCGGATATCTTCAAGAACCCGCTGCACCCCTACACCAAGGCGCTGTTCAGCGCCATCCCCATCCCGGATCCCACCATCAAGCGCGAGCGTATCGTGCTGCAGGGTTCGATCCCGTCCCCCGCAAACCCGCCGCAGGGCTGCAAGTTCCACACCCGCTGCCCCTACGCCACCGAGCGCTGCAAGACCGAGTGCCCCACCCAGCGTGAGATCGAGCCGGGCCACTATGTAGTCTGCCACCTGTTTGACAAATGAGAAAAGACTCTTTTGAGGACGACGGCCGCACCGTTGCCGATATGAGTGGGCTGGATGCCCACCCGATGCTGCGCCCCGGCCGCAAAGCAAACCGCACCCCCGAGCCGGCCAATGACCGCCCGTGGGAGCAGGACACCCCCTGGACCTTTAAGGAAAAGCTGTGGGCGGTGCTGGGTGTGCTGAAAGCCACCCTGCTGATCGCCGCGGTGTATCTGGCGGGTCTGGGCGTACTGCTGGCGCTGTTGTTCCTGCTTTGGAAATAAGCGAACCCCTTTCTGCCGCAAGGCGGAAAGGGGTTTTTGCGTTATCCGCAGGGGCGGGGCATGCCCCGCCCGCGACTATGCAATAACGCGAAACGATTGGGTTGTTTGTAGGCACGGCTACTATGCCGCCCGCGCAATCCCCCCCCGATAATGCGGTATAACGGGTAAACCGCACGGGACGCATATATGCGTCCCCTACAAACCTGCCGGTAATACCGAACCATCACGGGATTGCGCAGCAACAAAAAATGACCGCCCCGCAGGGGCGGGGCAAGCCTCGCCCGCGACTATGCAATAACGCGAAACGATTGGGTTGCTTGTAGGCACGGCTACTATGCCGCCCACGCAATCCCCCCGTATGAGCAACCCACCGCGCAAAAAACAAACATACCATCGCCATAAAAATCGAAAAATTGCATAAAATGTGAACAATCATTGCATGAAATGTAAACATTAGCACTCTCACCTTGACAGTGCTAATTTTGGTGCTATAATGAAGTTGTTCAAAGGGAAAGGAACAAGCGGAAAGCAAAGATCCGAACCCGAATGAACAATTCAAATTTGTATCATAAAAGTCAACCGCCCGCCAACAAACAGGCGGCCGATGAAAATTGGAGGAATGACTTATGATGATGGTTCCGTATATGTTTAACGATGGTTTGCTGGATGACTTGTTTGACGACAAGTGGGAACGCGACTTTGAGCGCGCTATGCGCCATGCCGAGCCCAAGAGCATGTTTGGCAAGCACGCCGCCAACGCTATGAAGACCGATGTCCGCGAGACCAAGGACGGCTACGATGTGTTCGTTGACCTGCCCGGTTTCAAGAAAGAGGACGTTAAGCTCGATTTGGAGAACGGCTACCTGACCATCACCGCCAACCGCAGTGAGGATCTGGACGAGAAGGACAAGGAAGGTCACTACATCCGTCAGGAGCGCTGCACCGGCAGCTGCGCCCGCAGCTTCTATGTGGGCGAGGAGATCAAGCCTGAGGATGTCACCGCCAAGTTCGAGAATGGTATCCTGAGCCTGAAGCTGCCCAAGGCAGAGCCTGCTAAGCTGCCCGAAAAGAAACCCACGATGATTGAAATCGAGGGCTAAAACAACATAAACTGCGGGGAGGCCCCGGTACGAATGTACCGGGGCCTCCCCGTTTTTTATTTTGTGCGCAGCGGGTTTCACACCGTGTCCCACTCGACAGGCCGGCGGAACAGGCGGATGACCTCGGCGCGGTCGTCGCTTTGCCCCAATGCCCACATCAATTTTACGGCGGTGGCCTCAGGGGTCATATCCCGCGCCTCCAACACGCCGTCCAGCTCCTTGGCGGCGCGGCCTACCTCATAGATGGCCATATCGCTGCCCTCGTGCGGGACCTGGGTCGTAAACACGGCAAGGCGGCCGCTGTCGCACCAGCGCTGCAATTCGCGGTACATGGGGCCGTGTTCGCCGCCCGGCAAGCCGCCGACACCGAAGCTTTCCACCACCAGCGCACGGTAATGCGGCGCCAGCAGGGGGATAATGTCCGCCTGCATACCGGGAATCAGCCGCAGCACAAACACCGACGGGTCCAGCTTTTCGTAAAAGCGCACGGGCGGCAGCGCGGCGGGGCGCTGCAAAAAGGGGATCAGCCGCATATCGCGGAACACGGCGGTTTCGGGGTAGTCGATACTGGAAAATGCGTTAAAGCTCTTGGTGCGGGTCTTACGCGCGCGGGTACCCAAAATGACCTTGTTGTCAAACACCAGCTGCACGCCCCAGGCGTCGGGGCTGCAGGCGTACAAAAAGGCGCGGAACAGATTGTTGCGGGCGTCGGTGTCGCGGTTGTAGATGGATTTTTGGCTGCCGGTCAGCACCACAGGCTTGGCGCTGTTTTGGATCATGTAGCTCAGCGCGGCGGCCGTGTAGGACATTGTGTCGGTGCCGTGGGCGATGACAAAACCGTCGTAGCGGTCGTAGGCATCACGGATGGCCACCACCATCGACAGCCATTGCTCGGGGCCGACGTTGGTGGAATCCAGGCTGCAAAGCTGCACGGCGTCAATTTGGCACAGCTCGCCCAGCTCCGGCACAAAGCTCAAAAGCTCCTGCGAGGTGATGGCGGGTGCCAGCCCGCCCGCCGCCGAGGGACGGCTGGCGATGGTGCCGCCGGTGGCCAAAAACAGAATTTTTTTCATACAGAGATTCCTTTTAGAGAGTTGAGAGTGGTTTTATTGCCATGTAGGGCGGGGTGTTTTACGGCAGCCGGAAATTTTTGCGATGGCAGGGAAATATCGGCAGATTTGTAGGGGACGCATATATGCGTCCCGTGCAGTTTGCCCGTTAGGCTGCGTTGGCGGGATGGCTGCAACTGGCGGCATATATGCCGCCCCTACAAGCCGCCCCATAATTTTTACGTTGCCGGTATGTCGCGGGCGGGGCATACCCCGCCCCTACGGCACAGCGCCGCCCTTAAAACTCCGCGCTGTGCTCCCCGGCGCGGAGGTCGTCGCGCTGCAATTCGGCCAGCAGCTCATCGTCGTTTTGCAAAAGCAGCTTGTGGCTGTACTGCTCAAAGCGCTCGCACTCGTTTTCGGCCAGGAAGGGCGCGGAATCGGGTCCCAGCGCCAATTCGTTGACAAACACCACCATCTCCTGCCCGTCGGGGAAGGCGCGCTCCATAAAATCAAAGGCGTATTCCAGGGCGTTGCCGGCCTCGGTCACGGCGTCCTCGCGGCGGCGCACCTGCGCGTTGAACTGCCCGCGCACGGCGTCAAAGGCGTCCTCGCCGATCATACCCGGCTCCAGCTGCTTGCCCCACTGCTGCATCAGCTGCAGTGTGCGGGTACGGGCCGCCTGTTCGGCGGCGGTCAGCTCGTCGGCGTCCTTGGCAAGCTCCAGGCGGGCGCGGTAGCCCTCGGTCTGGTCGGCAAACAGGGCGGCGGGGTCGGTGTCGGGCTTCTGGCTCAGCGCGCGCTTAAAGCTGCGCAGCTGCTGGTAGCAGGCGTCGGTCACGGCGTCCAGCTTTTGCGCGTCGGCAAAGCGGGTGTTCAGCCCTGCCAGCAGCAGGCTGATGAGGCTGATGCGCTCGTCAAATGCGGCAGAAAGCGCCCGCTGCAGCACGGCATCAAACGGCTTGCCCGCCAAAATATCCGCTACACCGTAATCTTTCTTGTACTTGCGGTACAGCGCCCAGTAGGCGGCAAAGTCGCGGGCAACTTCGGGGTGGCGCAGGTATTGGGAGATCACGCCCTCGTCCGCGTCCAGACCCAGCTTGTCGGCGGCCTGCAAAAAGGCAGAAAGATCCTCCCACCCGCGGGCGGTCACAAACTGCATACCGTCCACGTCGTTTTCCAGCTTGTAGAAATGCTGCGGGCGCAGTTCCAGATAGGCGGTCACGGCGGGGTGCAGCCGATGTGCGCGGGCGTAGGTCTGCCAGACCGACAGCTTCGGCTCCACGTCGATGCGGCGCACACGGTCCAGCGTAACTACGTCAAATTCGCGCACACTGCGGTTGTATTCGGGCGGGTTGCCCGCCGCCACAATGACCCAGCCCGCCGGCACTGCCTGGTTGCCGAAGGTCTTGCACTGCAAAAATTGCAGCATCGTGGGCGCCAGCGTTTCGCTGACGCAGTTGATCTCGTCAATAAACAAAATGCCGCTGCGCTTGCCGGTGCGCTCCATGGCGGCGTAGACGCTGGCGATGATCTCGCTCATCGTGTACTCGGTCACGCTGCGGGTCTTGCCGCCAAAGCTGCGCTCGCGGATAAAGGGCAGGCCGACGGCGCTCTGCCGCGTGTGGTGGGTGATGGTGTAGGCCACCAGCGCAATGTCGCACTCGCGGGCGATCTGCTCCATGATCTGGGTCTTGCCCACGCCCGGGGGGCCCATCAGCAAAATGGGGCGCTGGCGGATGGCGGGGATCAGCGGTGCGCCGGTGTCGTCACAGGCAAGGTAGGCGCGCACGGCGGTCTTGATTTCTTCCTTGGCACGTTGAATATCCATACAAAACACTCCTCACAGTTCGGGCGGGTCTGCGGTTTCATGCTCGGTAAAATTGATGGGCGGCGGTGCGGGCGGCGGGGTGAACTCGTCGGGCTGCAGCACCAGACGCAGCGCCCACGGCGGCACCTCCGGCTCGGCGCCCGCCTGCGGCAGAAAGATAAAGGCGGTGTCAAAATCCGGGCGGCGGCTGGGGAAAATGCCCTTGCCATCGGTAAAATACAGCACGCCCTGCACCTCGCGCAGGGTGCCGCTGCGGCGCAGCTCCTCGATGCGGGCAAAGGCGGGGCGGAAATCCGTGCCCCCGCCGCCCACAAGCACAAAGCGGTCGGCATAGCGGGAAAGCGCGTCCAGATCGGTCAGCCAGACCTCGTCGCGCACCGCGTTGTCCGCCTGCATCACCAGAATACGGCACTGCGTAAAAAAGTTCTCGCGGCTTTTTAATACGGTAAAGGTCTCGCGCAAAAACGCCTTGACCATCTCGCCGGAGGTGGACTCGCTGGTGTCCAGCACAATGACGAAATCGCGGATCTTCTTCACCTCGCGGCTTTCCAGCGGCTCGATCAGCGGCAGGTTGCCGTAGGTGCGCAGCCCGTAGGTGTAAAATCCAAGGTCAAATTCGTCCGGGTCAAGATGCGGTTCCTCGTGCCAAACGGCGAACCGACGCAAAAAATCCTTGTAGCTGCGGCGGCTGCGGGCGGCCTGTAATTGCAGCTGCACGGCCTCGGCCTCGGCGGATTCGCCTGCGCGCTGCCCCGCCTCCTCCATGCTGATCTGCGTCTGGCGGCCCAGCTGCTCCCATTGGCGGCCCTGCATTTGGGCGGCGGGGCTGTCGGTGTCCTCGGGCCAAAAGCGGTGGTCGTCGCAGGTGAATTCACGGTGCCATTTTTGCAGCGTTTCGGCGTTTTGCGCGCACAGCAGCCGATAGATCGGCCCGGCGGCGGGCGCACCGTTTTGGCATATCTGCGCGTACACCTGTTGGCGCAGCCAGCCGACGGGACGGCCGACCAGCGGCGAGTGCAGCGCGTCCAGTGTGTTTTCTACGGCAATGTCGCAGGCAAGTCCCCACACATCGGGGTCACGCCCGCCGCGCAGCCACGGATGCCGGAAAATGCAGTGCAAAACGCTGTGCAGGTAGGCCCGCGCCAGATACTTACGGTTCTGCCGATATAGACGAATCAGCCAATCGGACGGGTAGTATAAATGTGCGCCGTCCGTGGCGAAGGCGAAAATGCCGGCACATTCGGCGGGGGATAGCGCCCCCAAGGCGGCGGTCAGATACCGCTGATCCAGGTAGATTTGTGCGCGGGTTTGCTCCATAATGCGGGTGGCGATACTTTTCTCCCACTCGGTTTGGGTCTGGATGTGACGGTTCAACACTTCACCCGCTTTCAAGTTTTCAACGATGTTGTGGAAAACTCTGCAAAATTAAAAATAACAAATCGTATAATAATCAGCTATATTCTACAATATGGCAAATATAACGGATTGTAAAAGATTACAAATCGTCAAAATCATAGCTTTTTGGTGCTTTTTTGGGTCTTTGCAGCAAAATCGCAGCCCCGCTGCTCCATCCGGCGCGCCCGCAAAGGGCGGCGGCTGCGGCAGTGGGCAGCCCCAGGCCGACCAGCACCCGCAGGGCGGCCTCGTCGCGGCGGCGTATGGCCAAAGCAAAGGCGGCGTCGGGGTGGGCGGTGAGGTAAAATTCGTAGTCGGTGCGGGCGGCGTCGCTCAGCGCAAAGGGCAGGCAGAGCCGCGCCAGCGCCAAACGGCAGAGCGTCTGTACGCTTTCGCCCACGCAGGCCTGCGCAAACACGGCGTCGTAGGCGGCAAAATCCACCGCGCCCGCCGCAAAGCATTGGCGCATACGGTAGCCCTCGCCCTCCAGCTGGTGGTTGAAGATGTGCGCGGGGGCGTTTTCGTCCATGTACTCAAAATATTCGGGGTAGAACAGCTCGGCCAGCGGTTTGCCTGCGGGGGCAAACTGTACGCACAAATCGGCGCTGACGCCCGCCAGCAGCTTGCGCAGCCCTGTGGGGGCGGCGGGGTCGGCGTGCAGAACCAGCGTCTGCAAGCTGCGGCAGTTGGTAAACAGGTCACTGCCGAAATCCTCGGCCGCCGCGCCCATCTGCACCCTGCGCAGGGCACGGCAGTTGTAGAACGCGGCGCTGTGCAGGGTACGCAGGGTGTCGGGCAGGGTGACCTCCTGCACGAACTCGCCCACAATTTCATGCGTGTCGGCGCTATGCGGCGGCCAAAGCTGACCCTCGGCCACCGCCTTGGCGGAAAAACAGTAGGCGCCCAGCTCGGTCACGGGCAAGCCGTCCACGGCGGCGGGCACGATGGGGCAGGGGGTATCGCCCAGTACGCGCAGGATTTTTGCGCCGTCACGGCCGCGCGTCCACAAAACCGATGCCATAGCATACCTCCCCAAAATACATATATCTGCATTATAGCACAAAACACGCGCAGGGGAAAGAGGGCAGAGCACAGCGTTTGGCATTTCGGCAGGGAAAATCCGCACGGCAGACACATCAGAGGCAACACCGCACAATTCCCGCCTGGCGGCTTAAGCACCGCTACGGCGGCTGCGGTACGGCATCTGCGTTGCC
>USNZ01000052.1 GCA_900556255.1 uncultured Oscillospiraceae bacterium | reverse complement strand
AGAGCCGCACCGCCCTGTACAAGGCGCAGGTCGCTAAGCTGAAGGAGCGCTACGCCGGCAAGCTGGACATTCTGTGCGGCTTGGAATGGGATCTGTTCAGCGACGATGACCCGACCCAGTACGACTATTGGATCGGCAGCACGCACTATGTCAAGGGGCCCAAGACCGGCAAGTATTATGAGATCGACTGGCGCGAGGAGGATCTGCGCGCCTGCATCGACGACGATTTTGACGGCGACGGTCTGGCTGTGGCCGAGGCCTACTTTGCCAACGTGGCCAAGGTTGCCGAGAAAAAGCCCACCATTTTGGGACATTTTGACCTGATCAAAAAAATCAACGGCAGCGGTGAGTTCTTTGACGAGAGCGACCCGCGCTACCTGGCAGCCGCCAAGGCAGCCCTGATGACCGCCGCGCGCAACCGCTGCGTGCTGGAGGTAAACACCAGCGGCGTGTACCGCGGTTTCCGCAAGGACTACTTCCCCTCCGACGAATTGCTGAAGGAGTGGCTGATCCTCTCCGGCAATGTGGTCATCACCGCCGATGCCCACGAGGTCAAGGCACTGACCTTTGATTTTGAGAAGGTCGCCGCCAAGCTCAAGGAACTGGGCTACACCAAAGTTCAGGTGCTGGGCAAGGACGGTTTTACCGCCTGCCCGCTGTAACGCAAACCATAAAGTAAGAACCCCCTGCCCCGGAGCAAGCGCTCTGAGGCAGGGGGTTCTTATTATGGGTTATTACCGCACAAAGGTGGTGGAAAGGGTCGTGGACCAGCTTTCGCCCTGCTTTAAGCTGGCGGCGCAGGGGCGCTGCTCCCATTCCAGGGGGCCGTTTTCCTCGCCCGGCAGGCTCTGCCACGGCTCGATGCAGATGAAGTGCAGTGGCTTTTTGGCGGCAGACCAAATCAGCGTGTACGGGAAACCCGACACATCGCAGATGACGCTGCGCCCCGTGTCTTTTTCGACCACAGAGACATGAGCACTGCGCAGGTTGACCATACAGTGGCTGTCATTGTCGAACAAATCATCCGTCAGGGGGATCGTCTCGGTGTTGCGGGCCAGATAATAGCTCTGGCCGTTCAGCAAACCGTTGGGCACGGCGCTGACGCACAGCGGGGATTCCAGCCCGTCAAAGCGGATCTCATAATCCGCGGTTTTGTGCTTGTCGTCAAAGGGCAGCGCAAAGGCGGGGTGGTAGCCGATGCCGAAACGCAGCTGCTCCTCCACGGGGTTTTCCACTGTCAAGGTGTGGTGCACGGTTTCGCCGTCCAGCGCAAAGGTGCTGCGCAGCACAAAGGCGTAGGGCCACTTGGGCAGGGTGTCGGCGTTGGCATGCAGCTCAAACACCAGAGTGTCGGCGGTCTGGCTGACCAGCGTATGCTCGACATCACGGGCAAAGCCGTGCTGGCCGCCGACATACTCCATGCCCTTGGCGATCATCTTGCCGCCGGTCAGCTTGCCGGTATAGGGGAACAAAATCGGTGCGTGGCGGCCCCAGACGGCGGGGTCGGCCTGCCACAGCAGTTCGGCACCGGTGGGCTTGTGGATGACGCTGACGGCCTCGGCGCCGTGGGTGTCTACGGTGAGGCGCAAGAGTTCATTCTCGACAGAATACTGCATACAAAGTTCCCTCCGTGTAAAGTGTAGCTTACAGGACGAGCTGCAGCAGCATACCCGCTGCCGCACCGACTGCCCATAAAAGCCCGGTGATAAATACATTCTGTTTCCAGCTGGGGTTTACCCGCCACAACACGGCTAAGCCCACACCGGCACCGGCGGTAAGCCCGGCAAACAGGCTGCCGAAGCCGATGGCCCCCTGCACATAGAGCTGGGCCAACAGTACGCTGGCGGCGCAGTTGGGGATAAGCCCGACCAGCGCGGTGAGCATAGGCTGGAAAATCCCCATGCTGCCAAGGGCGGAAACCAGGACGTCCTCGCCTACGGACTCAAATACCAGGCCGATCAGGAAACTGAAAACCAAAATAAAGACGAAGATTTCCAGCGTGTGGCGCAGTGCCGCCAGAAAAATGCCGCTGTGCTCCTCATGCTCCTCGTGGCAGTCGACGTCATCTGCGCTGCCGGCGTAGCCGCCGTACAGCGAGTGCGGCAAAATGCGGCGCAGGGGCATGTCCAGCAGCGCCCCGCCCGCAATGGCAAAAATCACCTTGCAGACGATCAGCAGCACAAGGCTGCTCCACTGCGAAGGCTCAGCCGCCAAAAGGGGGATCGCCTCGTCGCTGGTGGCGATAAACACCGCCAGCAGGGTGCCGGGGGTGATGACACGGCTGGCATACAGGTTGGACGCGACAGCGCTGAAACCGCATTGCGGCACACAGCCCAGCAAAGCACCGGGGAAAAAGCCCCACTGCCCGCCCCCTGCCAGCGCATTTTCAATGCGCTCGCCGTGGTGGCGCTCCAACCATTCGATCAAAAGATAGGCCAGATACAAAAACGGCAGCATTTTTACGCCGTCGATCAGTGCATCCAGCAGGGCATCCAAAATAAGTTCCATAAAACCTCGCTTTTGGCAACGCCGCACACCCCGCCGCCGTGGCGGAAATTCGGGCTGTGCACAGTCGCCTTTTTAATAATGTTGAACCAGAGAAAACGCCAGCGAAACCAGGCACCAAATCAGCTGGTAGACCACAAGGCCCGGCAGCGGCATGGCGGCCAAGCCCCCCGTCAACGTGAACAGCACGCAGAGCGCGCAGCTGAGCAGCACCGACGCGGTGACAATGTAGGCGGACTTGCGCTCGCCCTCGGCCGCACCGGCAGCGGCCTCCAGACCGCCGACAAAGCTGGCAAAGCTGCCCAGATGCAGCATGTTGCCCTCACTTTCCGGCAGCCAGGCCACCGAAGGTGCCAAAGCTGTGCGCTCGGCGGTGTTCAGTACCTTGACCGAGCCGGTGGGCAGGCTGTAAGCGGTTTCCAGCAGTTGGGCATCAACGTTGAAATCGTCGCAGTCCACCAGCAGAGAATGACCTGCGCGGTGCAGGCTTTCCAGCACGGCGGCCGTATCGGGGTCGGCACGGTAGGCCACCTGGAACATGGCAAACAGCTTGCCGCCCACGGCCAGATAGATGATGCGGCGTTGGTTGACGGAGTGGTGCTGTTCAAAATCGGCGCTGGGGATCTTGATGCCGTAATCCTGCATGAGCTTGCGGTTGCCGATCAACACGCGTTGCTTGCGCACCCAGCCGATATAGCCCTTGCCGTAGACGGTCTCGCGGTCCTCGACCTTGGCCAGCAGACCGCGGTTGCCGCCCAGCATGTTCAAAAATACATCGCGCAGCGTCGGCTCGGCGTCAGAGAGCATCGAGGCGGCAAAGACGATGGCCAGATCGATATGCTCGGCCTTGACAGGCTTGATGCCGACAAGCGACACACACCCGGCGGGGAAAAGATCCCGCGCGGCGACCTGCAGTACATTGATGCGGCCCAGCTGGCGGATGTTGCGCCAACCGGGAATGACCGCGCCCACCTGCGCGGCACTGCGCTGCATTTTGTGCTCCGGCAAAGCGGAGAGCAGCGTGCCGGCCAGCGGTGCGCAGAAACAGGGGATCATAGCCAGAATACAGGCGGCTGCGGCGGCGTCCTTGGTGGAAATCAAGGTAAACAGCCCGCCGGCCAGGGCAATGCCGCCAACCAGCCGGGCAAACTGCTGCTGGTTTTTATCGCTGGTGCCGTGGGCGGCACTGTTGGCCAAAAAGCCGCGCAGCACCTGCGTGGGGCGGCTGACCAACACGTTGGGGTGCGGCTCGGCCAGGCCGGAGGTGACGGCGCGCAGGGCACCGGCATCGCGCAGACGGTAGGCCACGGCGTGATCCACCTTGGCGCTGACAAGGGTGAAGTTGTCCCGCACGGTGACAAGATGCAGCCGCTTGCCGGCGGCGTTCAGCAAAAGCACCAGGGCGGCAGGCCCGGCCAGCAGTGTGCCGTAAGTGTCGGGCTTGGCGATAAGCAGAACCAGACACTGCACCAGGGCACCCAGGGCGGGCAGTATGGCCAGGCTGTCGGGCGTGGGGGTGTTGGCAAAGCCTGCCAGACCGGAAAGCACGGTGCGCCAGTTGACGGCGCAGGCGGCAACCAGCAGAACCAGCGCCACGCCGGGATATACCGACGGCTGCGCCAACACGCCG
This sequence comes from uncultured Oscillospiraceae bacterium, assembly GCA_900556255.1. GTDB lineage: Bacteria > Bacillota > Clostridia > Oscillospirales > Ruminococcaceae > Gemmiger. The sequence goes on along the minus strand of USNZ01000052.1, from coordinate 3,434 downwards.
GGCAGCGTGGGCAGGGCGGCAGCCAGGACGCCCAGGGTCAGCAGCACGGCGGCGGCAGCCAGCGTGACGATGCAGGCAATGCTTTGGTACAGCAGGTCGTTGTCCAGCTGACGCTGCACGGCGGGGGCGTCCTCGGCGCGCTCGTACTCGTGGCCGTGGGCTATGGGCAGTTCGGCTGTGTCAAAGGGCTGGGCGGCGGTGTCGCGCTGTTCGTCCGTCGGTGTGCCGCCCAAGCGCGGCATAGACAGCTTGCTGCGAAGCCCTGTCAGGGTGGCGGTCCCCTGCCCTGCCGCGTCCTCATCCTCGGAAGAAAGATCGGTCAGGCGGGCGGCGGCGCTGTCAAAGCGGGCCGTGTCCTGCACGGGAGATTGGCTGTTGATGACCTGGGCAATGTTATTGACAAAGCCGGCGGTGTCATCGGCAGCGGGCGGGGCAGAAAAGCTCTGGGTAAAGCCTGTGTGGGCGGGTGCGGCAGGTGCGGCAGGGACACTGCTCAGCTGCTGGGTAAAGCCGCTGTGGCTGTCAGCCGAGGGCTGAGGCGTATCGGTCAGTGTCGGCAGTTTGCCGGTCAGGCTGTCCACCAGGCGGTCAACGTCGTCAGGTGCGCGGTTGGGGTCAAACAGGCGGGTCACATCAGGCGCGGACTGCGCGGGTGCAGCGGGTGTTTGTGCGGGTGCAGCGGGTGTTTGTGCGGGGGCTGCGGGCTCCGGCTGCGGGACGGGTTCCGGCTGCGGGACGGGTTCCGGCTGCGGTGCTGCCGCGGGGGTAGGCTGCGGCGCACGGCGGGGGCGTACCTCGTTGTAGGCGGCCAAAAACTGTTGGGTGTCGCTTTGCCCTGCGGCAGGGATACCGATCTGCTGGGTAAAGCCCGTGGTTTCGGGCAGGGACACCGGCTCACCGGCAGGCTCCCCTACGGGGTACTGCGGCGCGGGCGGCGGAGTGATTTTTTGATGCAGGATAAATTCAACGGTGTTGCGTTTTTTGCGGTAGACCGTGCCGGTGGCGGCGGGATCATTGACACTGGCGGCATCGGCCAGGGAGGTGCGCAGCATTTCCAGCGTTTGCGCCGGCGCGGCGGGCCGTGCGGGGCGGGTGTACTTGCTGTGCCAGACCTCCTTGGTGTCCTCCTTCGGCTGTGCGGGCGCGGCAGCGGGCGTTGGAACGGGGGCTGCAGGTTCCGGCTGCGGCGCAGGCGCGGTGACGGGGGCGGGTTCTTCATCCGGGAAATATTCCTGCACGGGGGCGGGATCCGACGGAGCGACATCCTGTGCAGGGGGGCTGCTCAGGGCAACGTTGATAGGCACAAACTGCTCGGTCTCCTCGGCATGCTTTAAGCCGAACCAGCCGCGCTTTTTTTTGCCTGATTCCCGAATACGGCCTTTTTCGTCGGGGATGACGGCCGCTGTCTCGCGGAAGAATTTCTGGAACTGATTTTTCCCCTCGTTCAGGGCCTCGGCGCCTGCGGCGCCGCCGTCGGGGGCCATCTTGACCAGAAAGCCCTTAATAATGCTGGTGTTGGTGGTGTCCCCGCCGCTTTGGGGCCGCACGGGCTGCATCGGTTTTGGTGCGGCGGGCTGCTGCACAACAGGCTTTGACACAACGGGCTGCTGCACAACAGGCTTTGACGCGGCGGTTTTTGGCGTGGTCGGCTTTTGTGCGGTGTGTTGCGGTGCGGTGCGCGCAGGAGGCTCGCTATGGCGGGGGGCGTTCTCCTTGTCGGACAGCTCGGAAAAAACCAGGCTGTCGGATGCGACCGAGGCATCATCCAGCGATACCGAGGATATGCCCACACTGCGCAGGATTTCATCGATCTGGTGGTCGGTCACGGTTTCCGTCACACCGGCTGCAGTCTGCTGAACGCTCAGCTCCTGCAGGATGCGATCCACCGAATCGTTGGTACGTTTGCTTGGCATGGTTTAGACTCCCTTTGAAAATGGGCGATAAAATGTTACTTTCGGGTGCGGCAGCGCAAAACGTCGTAGCACAAAATGCCGGCGGCCACGCTGACATTGTAACTGTCCACGCCGGTGGACTGGCCGGGGGCCATTTCCAGCGTGACGGCGGCGTCGCACAGCTTGCGGGTCAGGGCACCGGGGCCTGCGCCCTCACTGCCCAGAACCAGTGCTACGGCTCCGGAAAGGTCGGTTTTGGCAAGCGGTGCGCCGCCCAGATCCGCGCAGTAGACAAAGACGTTGCGATCCTTAATAGTGCGAATAGCCTGGGCCAGGTTGGGCACACGGGCAATGGGCAGGCGGGCTGCCGCACCGGCGCTGGATTTCATCACGGTGCCGGTCACGCCGACGCCGCCCCGCTTGGGGATGATGACGCCGTGCGCGCCGCACAGGTAGGCGCTGCGCACGATAGCACCCAGATTGTGCGGGTCCTCAATGCCGTCGCACAGCACAAAAAACGGCGGTTCGTTTTTTGCCTCGGCAGCGGCAAACAGGTCGTCCAGCGCAGCGTATTCGACCTCGGCGGCGCGGGCGGCTACGCCCTGATGCTCGGCAGTACCGCACATTTTTTGCAGCTTGTTGGCGGGTACGCGCTTGACGACGGCCCCGCACTCTTTGGCCAGGGCGGTGTAGTAGCCCGCCACAGGCTGGGGAATCGTGTCGGTCAGGTAGACCGTGTCCACCGCGCCGCCGCTTTTCAGCAGCTCGGTAACGGGGTTTTTGCCCCAGACTAGGGTATCGGTACGCTCGGTTGCGGGGTCACGGGTGAACTTTTCCATGGATGGGCCTCCTGCCAGTAGTTTGTCATTCTTATACAGATACAAGTATACCACATTTGCTGCGCCGTGGCTATCTTTTTTTGCGTCTTTGCCGCAAAAATATGCAAAATTTTACATCACGTTCACACACGCATCAAAAGTACATGGCAAAAACAGGCCCTTCGCGCTGTATCGCGCTTTATACGATGCGTAGAAAAGCCGAAGTTTTCCTCTTGTGGAAAACTCTGTGGAAAGTGTTAAAAACTACCGCTGCGGCAATGTTTCCGACAGAATCGTCGAGGGGTTTTCCACAATTTGTGGAAAACTTTTCCACTCAACAGTTTGGATAAGGCGGTTTGTCAAGTGGAAAATCTGATAATTTTCCCGCAAAAAACAGGCGGCAAATGCGCGGAAAGCCCAAAAAATACCAAGGCAGTCGGCGCAGAATAAAAAGCATAAAAATCCATGAAAAAACCGCACGATGCAAGGGCTGCATCGTGCGGTGTGTGCGTTAGCGGTCTATGACGGTGGAGGTGCGTCCGATGCGCAGCACGGCGGAGGTGATCTTCTTCCAGCTGGCGCAGCCGCAGATGCCGTCGGCTTTCAGGCCGAAACGGCGCTGACAGGCCTTTAAGGCGTTTTCCGTCCGTGCGCCGAACACTCCGTCCAGCGTGTCGGTGGAGTAGCCGAGGGCGTTCAGGGCATCCTGCAGAATCAGCACATA